>CAITLA010000250.1 GCA_903893135.1 uncultured Syntrophaceae bacterium
AGATAAACCCCGATACCTTCCGTCTGGTGATGTGGGCAGTAGTAGAAAGCATCTATGAATGCGCCTCTCTCCCGAAGCATTTCCTGGATGCGCCCGTGAACCGTCCTGACGAATTCCTCGGTGAAATACCCTTTCGCTACCCCTGACTGATTGGTCATTACCACGGCTTTCATACCGCTTTCGTTTATCAGCTTGATCGCTTCTGCCGCATTGGGAAAGAGATTCAGTTTGTCGATACTGTCCATGTATCCCACTTCTTCATTGATCGTTCCATCCCTGTCCAGGAAAACTGCTGCATTCTTTTTCATTGCGTCAATAGACCTCTGGCGGTTTCACAAACTTCCTCAACACTGATCATTTCCATGCATTTGAAATCTGTCGGGCATGTATCTTTGAGGCACGGGCTGCACGATGCGCCTTTGTAGATTACTACACTTCTGTCTCCGACAGGAGAGGTTGTGACGGGATTCGTCGATCCGAAAATGGCGACTGTGGGAATATTTAAAGCTCCGGCTATATGCATCAAACCGGAATCGTTGGATATGAAAAGGCTGCACCTGGAGATAGCCGCTATGGCCTCCTTCAGATTTGTTTTCCCGGCAAGATTGATAAATCGGTGATTTGCATGCTGTTGAACCAGATCGACGATTTTCCTGTCTTCGTTGCTTCCGAAAAGAATGACCTGTGCGGAAATGTCTTCAATCAATCTGTCACTGACGGCGGCAAACCTCTCCGGAAGCCACCTTTTCGCGGGCCCATAAGCGGCACCAGGTGCGAGGCCGACTATTAAGCCCTCTCTCCCGATACCATGTTCGCTGAGTATTTTCTCCGACAAGTTATCATATTCGTTTCCCGGATGAAGATGAACGTCCGCTTCTGCTGACAGGCATCCGAGGGATTTTACCATCTCCAGGTAGTACTGGATCTGATGCACTCTTCTTACTGCCTCTGTCCTCTGGACGGAGTGTGTCAGAAGCAACCCCCTTCCGTCGGAATTGTATCCTGCCCTAACGGGAATACCGGCCAACCAAGTTATGATGGCCGCCTCTATGGCATTTTGCAGGAGTATGGCCACATCAAACTTCCTGGCCTTCAGTTCCTTTGCCAGTCTCAGTTTTCCGGCAATGCCTGAATGTATGCCGGGGCTTTGAAATACGATAACCTCATCAACGTCTGGGCAAAGGTTGAATATCTCTGCAACCCACGGCTTTGCAAGAATGGCTATGCGCGCTTCAGGAAAGGTATTTCTGATAGCGTGGACTGCGGGCAGCGTCATAACGGCATCTCCGATCCAGTTTGTCCCGCGTATCAGAATATTTATTGCCCTGTCAAAGGGGGTGCGTGTTGAGATTCTGACTTTCATTAGTTAGTGGCACCTTCTTCCGCATGCGTCTTAACTACCTGCCAGGCTACGTTCTGATCAATCAGGATACCCAGAATCTCGTTTCTTTTGAGGCTGCGGAGCATCTGCCGCATCGCGCGATCTTTGCGTACAGGTGTATTGCCGGTCGATGACCTCACCCTCACGGAAAGATAGCAAAAAAGGCGAAACATGCCTGTAAAGAAACCTCTTCTCGGCGTTCGGGGTATGGTACTGAAGCACCTCAGCATAATGTCTGCCATTGGTGATCTTTTCATTTCAGTCTCTCGAAAATCAGCGCTTCAAATTCATCCCGGGAAGGGAGCATTTCCATCTCCACCCGCAAAAAAAAGACGTCTTTCAAGAAATCGGGGAAGTCTGTCAGACGAGTGCCGTCCTTTTCTGTCGTGATAATTATATCGGAAGAGGAATCGATGTATCTTCTCTGAATATATGAAATGTCTGCTTCGGTGTAATGGTAATGATCGGGGAATTCAATGAAACTCGTCACAGCCCAACCTAAAGATTCGACGGTTCTGCTGAATGCTTCCGGCGACGCAATGCCGGCAAAAGCACAGACTTTTTTCCCTTTAACGAATTCTAACGGATAGACCTCTCCCGTATCGGCGCGTATGATATCTTTCGGTTGCAGGTACACCGAGAGGACGGGAAGGAACCAGCCTATGCCCTGCTCCTGGTATTTTGGATAACGGCCATCTCTGGCGCTGTCTTTCCATATGACGAAATGCGCCCGATTCAGAGCTGCCGTCGGTTCCCGAAGCGGTCCTCTGGGGAGCAGAAAACCGTTTCCGAAGGGTTCTTCCCGATTAAGGATGACAATATCCACATCCCGAAAGATTCGTCTATGCTGGAATGCATCATCAAGAATCAGGACATTGGCTTTTAGGTTTTCTATGGCGTATCTGCCTGTGCGGATTCTTTCCGGTCCCGTAAGCACCGGTATCCCGTCCGCAGCTTTCGCGATGAGAATTGGCTCATCTCCGGCCTCAATTTGTCCCATCAGGATATTTGAACCGTCTGATACAACATTCACAGTGGATTTGGCCTTTCCTCCATATCCCCTGCTTAATACGGCCGGTCTGTATCCTTTCTCCCTCAGCGACTTTGCCAACGTGATCACTGTAGGAGTCTTTCCGGTTCCGCCGACGGTTATGTTTCCGATGCTGATGACCTTACAGGGGAGCTTAATCTGCCTAAAGATACCAAGATCATACATCAGGTTTTTCAAGCTGACAAAAGAACGGTAGAATAAGGAAAGAAAGAATAGAATCAGTCTCAGGGGGTTCAGAACGGACGCAGCAGTGTCGGAGTACCAGATTGTTCTTAATTTACTGGACAGTTTTTTCAATGCTGTTCCTGTTTTCATCTTTAAACTGCATGTTGTAAAACTT
Organism: uncultured Syntrophaceae bacterium; assembly: GCA_903893135.1. GTDB lineage: Bacteria > Desulfobacterota > Syntrophia > Syntrophales > UBA2185 > Fen-1135. Next base: position 2,773 of record CAITLA010000250.1, read on the forward strand.
AAAGTATTCTCCCCTTTTTTCCAGAAGAGATTCGTGGGTTCCCTCTTCAACAATCTCGCCCTTGGCAAGCACTAATATCC
>CAITLA010000251.1 GCA_903893135.1 uncultured Syntrophaceae bacterium
CTCCAATGCCTCAATTAAGGGTCGGGTCATCTCCAGAGACGAGCCCATTTTTTTCGATGCAGTCATCGTAACATTAAAAAAAGGCGCCACTGCGATTACTGTGAACGTAGCAGCGACAAGACGAAATAACGTGGCTTTAAGGGGATGAATTCCTGACTTTGCCTGGATAATGCCCTCTTGAATCAGATTATGGGCAATGAGAAGAAAGATAGCCATCAAAGTCATTTGATCTTGAGAAAACGGCAGCACGGACATAGCGGCGATGCCGCCGTAAATTCCTGTAAGCATGCCTATCAGGAGCGGAAGGGTAGCCATAGCCGGCAGACTGAGGATGCTCATCATGGGCTGAAGGAGAAAATCCAGGTGACCCAGCCATCCGGTCCAGGCAAGGAGGGCTGTGAAAAGAGAGACGGGAATGAGGATCTTCATGATCCAGAGGAAACCGTTCAGTCCTTTGCGAAGGCCCGATTGCAGGCCTTCTTTGATTCGACTCCTATCCAGTTCCATGATTTCTCTATCACCGTCTCACTGATTAGAGTAGCCCAAGAAGGTGGAATATCTTCTCAAAACGCATTTCCCAGGAATGTTCGCGGCGTGCTCGCTCGTAGCCTTTCCTTCTGATCTCATCCGCCTTTTCAGGATTTGACAGGAGAAAGCGTATCTTTTCAACCAGGTCATTAAAATCTCTATAGGCGACAATCTCAGAACCGATATTATAAAATCTATCCAGCTCAGGGTGATATTCAGTAAGGTAGAGCCCTCCGCTCATGGGGATTTCAAAATCTCTCCCTTTGAGGCAGTATGCATTGCTGAGGCCGATTACGCTTCCGAAGCCCAGGTTGATCCTGCTTTTTGAATACATGCGTACCATGTCCTCCGCGGTGAGAGGGCCGTTCGGCCAGCCGGAGCCGTATGCTTCAACGTGAATGCCGCAAGATGTCAATCTTTCGATGACCTCATGCCGGTTTCCATAACACTGACCGACGAAGGACACGTCGATCGTCTTCTCCGTATTATATGGTCTATGGACTTCGGGGTTCGCCCCTTCGGGGAGATAGACTGGAATCGCTCCCTCCACGCAATATTTTTTCGCGGCATCCTCGGTACTCGTCCAGCAGATATCAAAGAAGCGGCAGATATCTCTCCCGCCCATGGCCTGGCCGTTTCTGATTCGGCCCACGAAATGTTCTTTGTCGTTCAAGGCGAGATTAACCATGGGGATGCCGAAGCTCTTTAATGCCTCGCAAGTTTCGGGTGATACAAGTTCCCCGGAAAGATAGGTAAAGATGACATCTGTCGCATCCTGTTTGATCCATTGTCCTGCCTGTTTTATGAGAAAACTATTCATTTCCGACTTCGCAGATTTGCGCCAGTCTTTCTTCTGGTGATTGAACCGCTCGGCCCAGTCGTAGTGCCGGACGCGTCCGAATTTCTCTAACGACGGTTTCAACGATTCGTTTTCCCAGTTGTAGTGATGATAGATGGCGAGGATGCTAAGGGTTCCTTTGGCTTTGTGCCGGATGTGGGGGAATCTTTTTCTCATCTCCCTTTTGATGCTTTCTTCATAGGGGATCGTGAGATCACGCGACGCAAATGCATTGTCGTAATAGCCTCTTTCCCGCTTCAGCCTGAGGTCGTTTTTCCAGACGCGAAATTGCTTGCGGTATTTTTTCAGCGGATCATTCATTGTCGCATAGGGGTCAGTATTAGCAGGTGTTAGGCTGTGGCGTTCGTCTTCCTGATGGTATACAGTCTCGCCCCATTCGATTTGTCCATCCTGTCATTCATCATATTGAGCACGTGCCCTGCGTCAATTGCGGGTATGGAAAACCGTTCTGCCACATCGACGCACACGGCGAGCGATCCTATACCCGCTCCGACAATGCATATATCTGTATCAGGTGATATGTGTTTTAGTATCCCTTCTTTCATGGCCTCCCAGCGAGTAGCAACGTATTCGGCAGGAGTCTCCACAAACGACAGCTCAGGGTGGCTCGAAAAACGGGCAAACCATTTTATACAGGATTCTCTGTTGAAATCCGAGTTTAGTATGCAGACCTTCCTGTTATCCACGAGGCGTATGAAATCATCTGAAGTGAGATAGGCATATACCACATAAAAAGGTATGTAATTGTCGGCAGTCATTTCTATCCCATTGTCAAAAAGAAATTGCATAAATGTGGAGGCGGAGGAATTCTTTTTTGAGGAGCGCAGGGAAAACAATCCCTTTGATTTACGAGCAGTATTTCCCGGGAATACAAGAGGGGCAAGCTTCCCTGCTCGGGCGAGCTTCTTTAAGGCGCCTATATGTAATGGCATCGCCTTCCTGATAGCGCGAATGGATTCCGCCTGCTGATAAAGACCGTTGCAGTTGAGATCATAGTTATAATATGCGTATTCTCCGTCAGCAAAACGAACAACGGGTACTGCCTTTCGCTCTGATAGTCCCTGGGAAATCGCAAGATGCAATATTCTGAAATAGTCATCGCCTGTACGCACGTCTCGGTGAAAAAGACAGGTTTCCTGATCAACAATGTCCGGGGCATTGATCATGATGACCGGAGCATTATCAATATCTTTCAGGACGAGTCTTTCAAATCGAAAAGCCCCTGTATTTAGCAAATTGTCCCAAGAAGATGACTTTTCCATTATGGATTGTGTCCCATTAAAGATACTTTTCTTGCGACTACAGCAATACTATGGCCTGAATAACATCGCGCTATGAGACGGGCAAAAGGCCTCATCACGGGGATTTTATCAAGTTCCTCTTTTATATATTCCGAAAGATAATCTTTTTTGCGGACCGTCTTGAATCCATATTTTGATAACATATCACACAAGGTCTTCTCGGTGAAATGATACAGGTGATAGGGCAGCGACCATCCCTTCCACTTATTCCAAGTCTTTATGGCATCCGTTCCTTCGTAATTAGGCACATCGATCACAAGGAGGCCTTCCGGTTTTAACCATTGCCATGCCTTTTTAAGGTACACCCGTGGATCGGCTGCGTGTTCCAGAAAGTGCCACATGGTTATGATATCTATCGATTCGCTTTCATAATGTAAGGATTCAATCGGACCAGTCCTCACAGGTATGTTTAGTGATTCACGCACATAGGAAGCTGAGGCATCGGATATATCAACTCCTTCCACATTGTAGCCATACGTACGACAGGCGTTGAGAAAGTATCCCATTCCGCATCCAATATCAAGGACGGTTCCCTGTTTCTTCAGACCTCGGAAGAAGCGGATGCGGTGACTCTCCGAGGAAAGACGCTTGGCCATTTCAGGAGAGCTAGGCTCCAGACCATCGTCATACTGGTCGTGAAAGTAACTGCTCCGGTAAAGCTCATAGAGTTCATTTTGACTTGGTTGGGGATCAAGAAGACCTAGGCCGCAACTGGAACATCTGTAGACATTCCAGTTCCCCTGCTGGAATAACAGTTCGCGTTTTGGGCTGTTGCAAAGAATGCAACTTGATTCGGCACGTTCCATGAACTTAGCCCCTTCGTTATCCTTCATCACTACATCGCATTGCCTTGCGGGTAACCCTGTATTTGATAAGTTTTGCCTCCGCCTTTGCCTTATCCTTAAGAAATGGTATCGTTAAATTAAGAGTCGCTATACGCCAGCATGCTTGCAGCAGGTTGGCCCTCCTGATTCGCGCGACGCTTTCGGGCAGATAATGTTTACGATAAAATAGAAGCTCGGCTGTCGTTTTTTTTTGCCATAGTTCTGATAACGGCGTTTGACGCTCACTCTGACCTCCCAGATGGACGACAACCGCGGATTCTATATAACCGATCTCAAACCCTAATTTCCTTATTCGCAGGCAAATATCCTGGTCTTCGCCATAAAGGAAAAAATCCTCATCAAACCCGCCGACGGTCTTCATCACATCTGAGCGAACAATCATACTTGAACCCTGAACGCAGGCTATGGGACCTTTAAGGGCAGACAGCTCACGGCCAGTATATTTCTGTCCCGGATATCTGTAAGAAACTGATTCGTGGAGCGTATCGTCGGGATTGATTAATTTCGTGCCCGCGAGACCTACGTGCGGCATTGAGTCCATATACGATAAGGCTTTCCCGAATGCCCCTGAAACTACCTCGGTGTCTGGATTGAGGAAAAAGACGTAACGCCCCCTGCACTGCGGCAGTATCTGGTTGTTTGCGGCCGCGAATCCCCTGTTTTCGGTATTTGCAACGAGGCAGACGGAAGGGAAATTTTTCCGGATGAAGGCTGCACTACCATCCGCTGATGCGTTGTCGACGACAAATACCTCTTTGTTAACATCGTCAGCCGCGTGGACGGAGGCGAGGCAAGTACCAATCAGATCCGATGTATTATAAGATACAATGATAATAGACAAATCCATAATTTTTACGGCATATATTTAAATAGCTTATCATAATTGTTTTCATATTTCTTGCGTCGACATCGCAGGGTTAGTTTGCTCATCTTGCCGGATCGATGGCGAATGTTGGAGCCGCCATAGTATGGTCATCATGGCAAATATGGTATACATAACAATAACCTGGTTGCCAAATCCCGCATCAGCATACATTCCCTGAACGAAGAACGCAATGAATGCTGACATCACCGCAAGTCCCCATCCTCTAATGCAATCATCTCTGCCGTATCTTATTGTTTGCCAGCACATCTTGAAAAAAGTAAAAAGAACATAGAGAAATAGAAGTAAGCCGACAATTCCAATTCTGACAGCAATGTCTATAATAAAATTATGAGGGGCAACAATTATTGCAGTACTATTACCTCTAAACTTTGTAGGCACTTTTTGGGCATATTTAGCTACGAATTCCTTGTCGTCATATGATTGCATGCCAAATCCGATTCCCATTACAGGATGATCTTTGATCATTTCAGCAAAATTTAACCAGGTCATAATTCTTGGATTATCCCATTGCAGCACAGGTTCCGATAGGCGAGATTGTATAGGTGAGAAAAATAAAATCGCCGCAAATATAATAAGAATAATGAATAGCTTTTTTATACTCCGGTGGAACAGAAAAATGCTGGAAATTAAAATTGACAGATAAGCGCTTCTCGTCTGTGATAATATTATTGCCAAAGATATAGTTGCAAGGCAAAATGCCGGAAATAGTTTCTTATACA
>CAITLA010000252.1 GCA_903893135.1 uncultured Syntrophaceae bacterium
CAGACCTCTTCTGAGACAGGAGCTTTTCATATCCGGTCTTTGCCTCAGAAATACTCCCAGTTTCAAAAAGGATCTTTGCGACCCTGAATTCACTCAAGAAAGTGCCGCGTTCCTTCCAGGCGCCAAGGCTAGTATCTGTCCCCACGTCCGCATAATGCACCAAGAGCGGGAAGACCATCATTACCGACACAGCCTGGGCGAAGGCATAGAAGGCACTCCCGGAATATTCCTGTATGACCTTCTTGGCGTCTGCATAGTCTTTCAGGATGAAGTAGATCCCTGCTATGGCCGCATTCTTTACCGGTCGGAGCTGGAACTCGGCCATGGACGTCACCGTCTTGATCTTGGCCATGTAATCCAAGGCAGTCGCCCTGCCTCCCTTTATCGCCGCGAAGATGCCCGCTGTCTCATACACGTGAATTTCAGCCATCTTGTATCCGTTGTGATAATTAGGCGGAGCCTTGGCAAGTAGCGCAAGGGAATAATCGATCTCCTTCTTTACGTCATCAAGATCAGCTCCCAGATCGATCATGTTCCTTGCCTTAAAGGAATGGATCTCCGCAAGAAGCGCATCGCGAGAAGTCCTGCCTACCGTGTTGGCTCCTGCAGCCCTGGTAAACAGGGCATCGTGGCAGTTATCGAATCTTTCATAATTCTTTATTTCATACAGAGATAGACAATACAAATAGACGTCATCGAGGTCGGCCTTTTCCAGCGAGAGATTCTTCTCGAAATACTGAGTTGACTGATGGAAAAGGCTATTCAGCATATACTTCTGCATCGGCGTAGTACAGCCAAGAAAAACGAATACAAACAAAAAAACAAAAAACCATGCAACTGTCTTTCTCATAGGTCTTATCTCTTCTCTTGGAGCTTGGTCTTTATTTCAGCGATTTTCCTCTAGGTCATTTACGAGATATTAGATCACCTGACTTGAGTCGAGTATTCCGGTTCTTCCAATACTGCAATTGGTTTCCCAGCAATGCCATAGTACTTTAAGAATTACCGCTTGTAATGTATCAGAAAAGGGGAAGAAAGAAAAATCAATACAAGAAAGGAGCAAACGCTTTATCTACCTACATGTCCTCGGATTTTGATTTGGAGTCGACGTGGTGACTACCGCGCGAAAGCAGCGACGCCTTTGGAGTCCATGTAAATACCTCCCCGGTCGCCTGCGTCATTTCTGTTCCGTCTTCCTATCCCCACCCGCTTGGGTTTTGTCCGCCGGAAACCGGACAGTGTGTCGTGGTTCCCGGCGGACGTTTATCTGCTGTGGGTCAGAATCATTTCTTCGCTTTGGCCGGTTTCTTGGCTGCTGGTTTTTTAGCGACCGCTTTTGCTTTGACCGGCGCTTTCACAGGGGTCTTTGTTTTGGCAGGGGCCTTTGCCGGTTTTACCGGAACCTTCTTTGCTGTCGCCATACGTACTTCCTCCCTTTCAAATTTTCGATTCCGCCTCATTGGGCCCCGTCCCGACGGTGACCTCCCGTGTGCGAAATCGTGAGACTCTCCAAGATGAATACTTTTTGTCGTAGCTTTTTCTGCCGCGCGAACTTGCTGGGGAAATAAAATTTCCACTCGTAAGCCTGTAAACGGACATATAGAACCGGGTTTCAAATTGTATTTTTGAGCGACGGAATCTTCAATTTGGTAACCATTAACAAACTCCTTATTGCCTAAAACATCAAGGAATAATTTGCTCATAATTAGTCACCAATCCTTTTTTTGTTCAATCCGATTGATGCGTACTTCCCCTCGTTCACCTATAAGTCAATGCTGTATCGTATAGTACGTGCTGTATTTATTCAAGGATTAGTTGAGGTCGGCGTAGCTTGATCATTACGCATTGTTATGCCGAATATTTTGTGACTGCGCTGATGTGTGGATAACAGAAAGAAGCAGAGTTTACTGCTAAGGCAGGTATGGTCACCAGCAAACCGAAAGATGGCAAATATTTATTACCAGCTAATTCCCTTTGACCTTAAATAATCTTGTGCTTCTTTGTTACCTAACCTTGCAGCAGTTTTATGGTCGCTGATGGCTTGTTCTTTATAACCTAGATTAAGATATGCGTTTCCACGATCGTTATATGCGGCTGAATTTTTTGGGTCAAGCTCGATAGCTTTGTTGAACTCTACAAGCGCCTGCTGGAAATTGCGTAAGAAAAAATATGCAACTCCACGATTAAGATATGCTAACGAATACGTTGGGTCAAGTTCGATAGCCTTATTGTAATCTTTAATAGCTTGCTGGTAATTGCCAAACCGCAAATAGGCATTCCCACGATTGTAATAGGCTAAAGCAAGTTTTGGATCTAATTGGATAGCCCTGTTGGAATCTTCAAGAACCTGCTGGTATTTGCCAAACCTGCCATATGCACCCGCACGATTGAGATAGGCCACTGAATCTTTGGGGTCAAGTTCGATAGCCTTGTTGGCATCCGCAAGAGCCTGCTGGTGATCGCCTAACATGCCATATGCAGCACTTCGAGCTGCATAGGCTGACGAATATTTTGGATTTAGCTGAATAGTTTTTGTTAAGGCTTCTATCGCCTCGTGATGATTGCCTGCCCTTCCTAACGAAAGTCCTTTGCGATACCAATCTGTGGCACTCAACTCTTTTATAGCTACATCATATTTGGCAATGTTCGTTCGATCCTCTTTCGATAACTCGAGTTCCTTTCTTAACCTCTCTACTTCCTTTAATGCAGTTTCTGCTTTCCTATTTGCGTCCTCAAGTTCTTTGCTTTTTCCCCTGTCCTTGCGCAGAGAATCTATCGCCGTGACTACTTCATGAGGATCTGCCTCTATTTTTGCCTGAATCCAATATCTCTCGCCGTCCCATTTTTCTTTTATAATCTGCGTCTGGACAATACCAGCAGTCAAAGATGTTATTTGGTCTTTTGTTAATTGAAAATTTATGACTTCTGTATGACTCTCAATATAGGTTCCTATTTCCTCCAAGAGAAGCCTTTTGATTTGTTCAAGGGCGATGGCCCTTGAGGAAATCTTGCTGTCTGCTTCGCTTGCCTGATAGGTATATTCCTTGACGAAGGTTTTTAATTCAGCGGATGTAAGATTGGGAATAAAGAAAACAAGTAGAATGAAGATCAGATTGATTCGTATAAGAGAAGATTTCATCATAGTGGCACCCCTCCTACAAATTGATGCCATTTTATACATTAACCACAAACAAACCTCAATATATCTTATAGAGTTGAGTGGCGCGAGGGAATCTCACCCTCGCGCTCTCCCAGAACCGGACATGAACCTCTCGATTCATCCGGTTCCTATTGTCCAGCCTTGAAACAGCTTTGCTTTATTCACGAGGCTCCTCCCATTCCTGGTTGACCCGCAAATATCGCCAGACAACGCAGCCCCTTCGGTCCAGTTCCATTACAGAACCTTCCTTCCTACTCCTGGCTGCTCCGCCCCCGTGCCCCGCATCGGTATTCTCATTCTCGGTATAAATATAGGTAATGTGTTGGTGGGAGAGAGATATAATTGTTGAAAGTTTAATATATTTGATAGCTTATCATTGAGCATAGAAAATAATATTAAACTGGTTCAATATTATGAAA
>CAITLA010000253.1 GCA_903893135.1 uncultured Syntrophaceae bacterium
ACTGCCGAAGAGGAGCCAATCTTCCGAGATGCGGGCAACATCCAGAATCTCGCTTTGCATCTTGTTCGTATCCTGGAAGAAGAACGGTGCTGCAGTTTCTGGCCACACGGTCAATCCCGGTGCTGATGATCTCTTCCTTAGGGAGAGATTCTTATACACACTGATTGTATCATTCTGAAAGTCGGGATTCCATTTAACACTTTGATCTATATTCCCTTGAACAACGGCAATATCCATCGTTTCCGCTGCCTGCGAGACCTCCTCTATTTGGCCCGTGCGAATGTAACCGTAACAATAGATGCCAAGTATGACTATACAGCACAAAGCGACTTCTCCCATTACCCGCCTGCCTCTGAATCTCTCATTCAGGACATCGTAAATAACTACATTCACGAGGATGATAATGAACGTGATTCCATATGTACCGGTAATATCAACTGCCTGAATCAGATGCCTGTTAAGATGTTGAGAATAAGCCAGGTTCTCCCAGGGAAATCCCGTCAACAGATGAGATTTCCCATATTCCAGACACGTCCACAAGGCCGGCGCCGCGATAATCATGGAGATGCCTTTGCCTGACAAATATACAACACCCGCTGCAAAAAGAGCAACGTATATGCTCAAGTACGCTGCCACAAGCAACATGAGAAAGATGCCTATGGAATATGCGAGATGTCCATAATGGACAACGACAAATATAATCCAATACAGGATGCCTATGTTGAATATAAGGCCTGCCACGAAGCCTACGATCAAACCATCCCGGATATCATCAGTATCCCTGAGGGCAAAAAAAAGGGGAATCAAGGCCACCCAGGCCATTATCCCCGCACCGTGTTTGGGAAAGGAAAGAAAGAGAAGGATTCCCGAAGCAATACTAAAAAATAATGTTTTTCTATTTATCCTCAAGCTTTGCATTCTCAATTCTTATCACTGCCCCTCCCCTCTGTCCTGGGGATCCATCTAACCTTTTCAACTTGACCTTTTTTACGCTTCGCTCGTCCGCTGATTCAATTATCATTTCCAGATTATCGACATGCATAACCTCTCCGGTCACGGGAATCTTTCTCAGCAGGTTAAGAATGAATCCCCCGAGGGTCTCAAATTTTCCTTCTTGAAACTTCACGCCCAAGTAATCTTCAATAGCCTCAATCTCCACCCTTCCGTCAATTAGGGTATAACCATCGTTTAACTCTACAATACTACCCTTTTTCGCGTCATGTTCGTCATGGATTTCTCCAACAATTTCCTCAATGAGGTCTTCAAGAGTGACGAGGCCGGAGGTCCCGCCATACTCATCTATGACAATTGCCATGTGGTACTTCTTCTGCTTCAATTCATGGAGCAGATGATGTGTATTCTTTGTTTCAGGAATGTAATATGGTTTTCGCAGGCTGGACAGGATATCCGTTTCCGTTATGGGTTTTGACCAAAACTTTAGAAGGTCTTTCACATTCAGAATGCCGACGATGTTATCCACATTTTCAGCATACACGGGCATTCTCGTATGTCCAAATTTAATGGTAAGCTCAAGAATCTCTTCGATAGTCGCATCGCTTTTGATAACTACCATTTCCGTTCTCGGAATCATCACCTCTCTGACTACAGTGTCCCGGAATTCAAGGATACTTTGAATCATCTCGCCAGACTGCTGATCGATGAGCCCCTTCTCTTCTCCGGCGTCTATTATGGACTGGATTTCCTCCTCCAGTCGCGCCTGGTCGTCGGCAGAAAAAAAATTCCTGATTTTTGCGAGAATTTTATTACCCAAAATAACTGGATCCCTTCTATTAGAAGCCTCTCATATATTCCGGCCTCAGAGATTTCACATCGTTTTTCTTGATCGTGTTATATATCGTAGCTACAGTCTTCTCCTTTTCTGATGGCAACCTCGCCTTTATGGGAAGATAATTTGAGGCATGATTTGACGTAAAGTAACAGCCGCTGAAATCGGACTTTTCGATAATACTGGACAATTCTCTCAGCAAATCAAACTTATCGGGCGGCGTAAAATTTCCCGATTCGTATTCCGAATACAATGGCGTTCCGGGCATGAGCATAAGCGTCAAGGCACTTGCATATTCAGGATCTATTTCAGTTAGGATTCTTGCCGTATCATTGGCATATTCCGTATTCTTCTCGCTGCCCCCCAGACCAAGTATAACAGTAACAGCCAGCGGAATACCGGCTTCTTTGATTTGGCGGCTGGCTTCGATCATCTGGGTAGCCGTAACCCCCTTTCTTATCTTCCTTAGCAATTCATCGTTTCCGGTTTCGATGCCAAGATACACGATCCCTAGACCGAGCTCTCTTAACTCAACCAATTCGCCAATCGTCTTTCTCAAGATGCTCTTGGCATTTGCATAGGTTCCCACTCTTTTTACGCCTTTGACATGGTTGCGTATCGAATGCAATATTTGAACAAGTCTTTCCTGAGGCATAATAAGGGCATCACCATCGCAAAGAAACACCTTCTCAGCAGTGCGCCAACGGCTGGCTTCAAGGATATCTTCAAGAATTTCATCGTATGATTTCATCCTGAATTTCTTTTTCTTGTAAGCAGGACAAAAGATGCACTTGTTGTGGGAACAGCCCACCGTTACTTGCAACAACAAGCTGCTGGCCTCACTGGGTGGCCTAATTATGCCTCCTTCGTATTTCACGTTGTCCTTTTCTAATCCACTTGAAAGTCTGTTTGTAAGCAGAAACAAAAAAGGAGTTAACCTAATGGTCAACCCCTCTTTATTTTTGGCGGGGTCGATGGGACTTGAACCCACGCCCTCCGGCGTGACAGGCCGGCGTTATAACCATCTTAACTACGACCCCAAAATGACATAAATAATTCTAACTGTCAAAACACCTATGCGCTATTCCTCGATCCGCGATAACTTGCGTATAGGCTTTCGCCTATTTTTTCTCTGGTAGGCGGAACAGGACTCGAACCTGCGACTTCCACGGTGTAAGCGTGGCGCTCTCCCGGCTGAGCTACCCGCCTGGAGCGTTTTTTTTAACAACTGTACCCGCAGTTGTCAAGGAATAATTAGTTCAGCTTTTCGTTTGCATTGAGGTGTTCCAGAGGATGAATCGCTTCTGTCATCTGAATAGACGGCAGGCTCACTGATGCTTCTTCCTCATGTTCCTCATGCCCTTGCAATTCGTCGCCTGTAACCAAGGCAACCTTCATAACCTCATCCATATGATCCACACTGACAATTTCCATGGCCTTCAAAACATTAGCCGGCACATCTGCCAGATCCTTTTCGTTATCCTTGGGAATAATTACTGTCTTCAAATTTCCGCGATGCGCCGCAAGCAGCTTTTCTTTCAGTCCCCCTATAGGTAATACCCTGCCCCTGAGCGTAATTTCCCCGGTCATGGCCAGATCTCCGCGAACTTTCCTCTTCATGAAAGCCGAGGCAATGGAAGTGGCTACGGCTATCCCCGCGGATGGTCCATCTTTGGGTATGGCGCCTTCGGGCACATGCACATGAACATCCGTCTCCTTGTAAAAATTCTCATCAAGACCGAATTTAGCAGCCCTGGCGCGGACGTATGTCAGGGCTGCATGGACGGATTCCTGCATTACGTCACCCAGTTTGCCAGTCATTACCATCTTTCCGGTTCCCTTCATGAGGGAAGATTCTATGGAAAGGAGCTCTCCACCGACTTCAGTCCAGGCCAGGCCTATACACAACCCTATTTCGTCCTTTCCTTCGGTTTCTCCATGCCTGAACTTCGCTACACCTAGATATTTGGACATCGATTTTGAAGTGATCTTAACTTTACGGCCTGCGCCATTTGTCACTATTTCCTTGGCGACTTTTCTGCAAACTGATGCAATCTCCCTTTCCAGGTTACGGACGCCGGCCTCCCTCGTATATTGTCTGATAATAGTCAGCAAAGCTCCATCTGAGAAACCTATGCTATCCTTTGTGAGACCGTTAGCCTCCACCTCTTTCGCGACGAGAAATTTATTGGCGATGTTCAACTTTTCCGGTTCAGTATATCCGGCGAGGCGAATCACCTCCATTCTATCTTGCAAGGCAGGCGGTATTGTTTGCAGAATATTAGCTGTAGTAATAAACATCACATCAGACAGATCATAGTCCACCTCAAGATAATTATCATTGAAAGCATTATTCTGTTCCGGGTCCAGTACCTCGAGTAGCGCCGCCGATGGATCCCCTCTGAAATCAGAGCTCAGTTTATCCACTTCATCCAGACAGAATACAGGATTATTCGATCCCGCCTTCTTTATCAGCTGTACGATTTTGCCGGGCAGAGCCCCTATATACGTTCGCCTGTGTCCCCGAATCTCCGCTTCGTCCCTGACGCCGCCCAGAGAAAGTCTGACAAACTTCCTGTTTGTCGCGCGAGCCACGGATTTTGCCACTGATGTCTTTCCGACTCCCGGGGGGCCAACAAAACAAAGTATGGGGCCTTTATTCTTCTTCACAAGAGATTGAACGGCCAAGTATTCTAAAATCCGTTCCTTCACTTGTTTTAAACCATAGTGATCTTCCTCCAGGATTACCTCAGATTCCTTGAGTGTATGTTTATTTTCTGTCTTCTCGGCCCAGGGCATATCCAGCAGCCAGTCAATGTAATTCCTCACCACCGTCGCTTCAGCAGACATGGGGGCCATCATCTGCAGTTTCTTAATCTCATGCCTGACCTTCTTATGTGCCTCTTCTGATAATTTTTTCTGCTTCAGCCTTTTTTCGAGTTCCGCTATTTCATTCCTGAAGTCATCCTTCTCTCCCATCTCCTTCTGGATGGCGCGCATCTGCTCATTGAGATAGTAGTCTTTCTGGGTCTTCTCCATCTGTTTCTTAACCCGTCGCTTTATCTTTTCTTCAACCTCCATTATCTCGATCTCTCCGAGCATCAGCTCGTAGACGGCCTCAAGTCTTTCATTGACATTGAATATCTCCAATACTTTTTGCTTTTCATCAAGCTTGAGGCTTATATGAGACGCAACGACATCCGCCAATTTCGAAGGGCTGTCTATGGAAGCAATCGTGCTGACCATCTCCATATGCACTTTTTTACCAAGTTTTGCATAGTTTTCAAAAGATTCCCGGATGTTTCTCGTTAAAGCTTCAGCCTTTACCTGGTTTTTGTCATCAAGATCCTGGATCTCTTCAACATTTACCAGGAAAAAATCTTCATTTGCCAGATATTCCTTAATTATACCCCGCTTCTTCCCTTCCACCAGCACCTTGACTGTCCCGTCCGGAAGCCTTAAAAGCTGGATAATAACCCCTATGGCACCCACTTTGTGAATGTCGCTTTCCGCTGGTTCATCCTTTTGCGCGCTCTTCTGCGCTACCATGAATATACCTTTTTCAGTCTTCATGGCGGACTCAAGTGCGGCAATGGATCGCTCTCGGCCTACAAAGAGTGGCACTATCATGTGCGGAAACACGACGACGTCTCTCAATGGCAATAGGGGCATTGTCATCGTCGCACGATCGTCTTCCCTATTCTTCAAAAAATCAAACATATCTCTATTTCCCATAATTCGGTCTCTGTTTATGCAGTTTCGGATTTTGTTTCAAAAATCAATATTGGTTTTTCCTTGTTCATAACAACGTCTTCTGTAATTACACACTCCCTTACATCATTCCTGGAAGGTAAGTCATACATGATATCAAGCATCGTATTTTCTAGAATGGATCTTAATCCCCGTGCGCCTGACTTCCTTTCAACAGATAATTTAGCTATGGCTCGAAGAGCGCCGTCTGTAAATTTCAGTTTAACATTTTCGAGATCAAATAATACTTTGTATTGTTTTGTAATTGCGTCCTTAGGTTCGCTTAATATCCTTACCAGTTCCTCCTGATCCAATTCGTTCAGTGTGGCAACTACCGGCAAACGTCCAATAAATTCCGGAATCATGCCGAATTTAAGAAGGTCTTCCGGCTGAACCTCCGATAAGAGATTGCCGATCTTCTTATGCCGTTTGCTTTTGACATCGGCGCCAAACCCCATGCTTGACACACTGAGTCTCTTCGAAATAATGTCTTCAAGATCATTAAAGGCTCCACCGCAGATAAATAATATGTTCGTAGTATCAACTTGGATAAATTCCTGCTGCGGATGCTTTCTGCCTCCTTTTGGCGGAACATTCGCCAGCGTCCCCTCTATTATCTTCAGGAGGGCTTGTTGCACGCCTTCTCCTGAAACATCCCTTGTAATAGAAGGATTTCCCGATTTCTTTGCGATCTTGTCAATTTCATCGATATATACAATACCCTTAGATGCTCTTTCAACGTCGTAATCTGAATTCTGGAGAAGACTGAGTATGATGTTTTCCACATCTTCTCCCACATACCCGGCCTCTGTCAGGGTCGTCGCATCGGCGATCGTAAACGGGACATTGAGAAGCTTCGCCAGTGTCTTCGCAAGAAGCGTCTTCCCTGAACCCGTAGGACCGATCAATAAAATATTGCTTTTCTGTATTTCCACCCCATCCAGGTCCACATTCGAGAACAACCGGCGGTAGTGATTGTAAACAGCCACTGAAAGAACCCTCTTGGGCTTTTCCTGTCCTATTACGTACTGATCGAGGAATTTCTTTATATTCCGGGGCTCTGGTATGCCTTTCTGAAATTCTTCACTAATTGTCGGCTCACATTCCTCTTCAACTATGCACCGGCAAAGTTCAATGCATTCATCACATATATATGCAGCCGGACCGGCAACCAGCTTTCTTACCTCGTTCTGATTTTTTCCGCAAAACGAACAGAATAAGATGCCTTGACCGCCCTGGCTATCCCTGCTCTTTCTCACCATCTGCAACACCTCTTTCTCAGTTCGGGGCTTGCCGCTTTACGATGATCTCATCGATGATACCATATTCCTTTGCCTGCTCGCACGTCATGTAATAATCCCTCTCAGTGTCATTCTGTATCTTTGTAAGAGGCTGACTCGTTAGACTTGCCAAAATTACATTCAATTCTTCTTTCATACGCAGGATTTCACGTGCCTGTATATCAATGTCGGTTGCCTGACCATAAAATCCACCGAGTGGTTGATGGATCAATATTCTCGAATGCGGTAGGGCAGTTCTTCTGCCCTTCTCGCCTGCTGCGAGGAGCAATGCCCCCATGCTTGCTGCCTGGCCCATACAAACTGTGCAGACTGAAGGCCTGATATACTGCATGGTATCATATATCGCCATTCCCGAACTTACATTGCCTCCCGGCGTATTCAAATAAAAGAATATTTCCTTGTCGGGATCGTCAGATTCTAAATACAGCATCTGGGCAATAACCAGATTTGCGACATCATCATCAATCGCCGTACCCAAAAAAATTATCCTGTCTTTCAGGAGCCTTGAATAAATATCAAATGCTCTTTCGCCTCTTCCATCTTGTTCGATTACCATCGGAACTAAGGGCATCTCTCGCCCTCCTTATTCTATTTCTTAACTATCTCTACTTTCGCCTTGTCTTCTATGAAACCAAATACCTTTGCGTTCAATATCTCGCTTCTTATGTCTTCCATCATATTACCCGATTCCAAAGATTCTTTCAACGAATCGTAATTCTGTCCTCGCTCTCGAGCGACTTCCCTGATCTTCTCTTCAATTTCCTGCTCAGATACGGTAATGGCTTCCTTCTCACCTATATTTTTCAGAAGAAGGATAGTTCTTACTATTTTCGAGGCTTCATCTTTGTAAAGGTCGTAGAGTTCCTTGTATCGTTCAGGTGTCTCATCGCGCTTCATACCACGCATGGCCAGTCTTTTTTTCATGTCATCGACCATATAAGAGACCTGACGATTTACGAATGCCTGTGGCACTTCAAACTGATTGCATTCCAGGAGTTTTTCTATTATGAGACTCTTGAAAGCCGAATTTTCCCTGGCAACATTTTCTTCCTCGAGTGTCTTCCTGATATCCTTCTTTAAATCGTCCAGGCTTTCATATTTCTCGAAATTCTTAATGAACTTATCATCGATCTCAGGGAGTTTCTTTTCTTTAATGTTCTTTAATGTTACAGAAAATACGACATCTTCCCCCGCTAAATTTTTCGCACGATAATCATCGGGTAATTTAATTATTATTTGTTCCGTCTTGTTCTTTTTCATACCGATGAGTTGTTCCTCGAATCCAGGCACAAATCTCTTGGCTCCGACTTCCAGAAGATAATTCTCCGCCTTCATCTCCTTGACGGGCTTCCCTTGGACGAGACCCTCGAAATCAATAACGACAAAATCGCCTTCAGATACCCCCCTATCTACCTCCACCTCTTCCATCGTGCTGAACATATCCCGGACTTCCTCAAGTCTTGCTTCGACATCAGAATCCTTAACTTCATGCTTCTCTTTCTCAAGCTCGAGGGCAACATAGCCTGTCGGGTCAATAATCGGTTCCACTTCAACGATGGCGGTAAAAGTAAAATTCTTCTCCGCTTCTATGCCCTTCTGATCTATGTCCGGTTGCGCAATAGCGCTGATTTTATTCTCTTTTAAAGCTTCCCAATAATATCTATTTACCAGATTCGATATGGCTTCCTCTTCTGCGTGCTCTTTATACAGGGACTCGAGAATATCCCTCGGCACTTTCCCCTGTCTAAAGCCTTTAATCTTGGCTTTCTTAGCCACATCTTTGTAGACTGTCTCTAATTCCTTCTTGACCTCTAACCATGAAATATCAAACAGTATTTTCTTTTTTATCGGACTGACGTCTTCGACTCTTACGGCCATTATGCTTTCTGACACTGCGCTCTTAACCCCTTGATATTTATGAATATAGCACCGAATCTGGTGCGAGAGAGGGGATTTGAACCCCTATCCGCTGAGGCGGGCTGGATCCTAAGTCCAGTGCGTCTGCCAGTTCCGCCACTCTCGCTCATTGTCTATATATTCATTCGATCTTGGATTGTCAACGGCTATTATTTTGTGGAGATTCTCCGGCCCATTTGCACAAAGAGCGCCGATTTGCCATCCTTATCCTTCATCCTTCTTGCACAATTCTTGGATCATTTGTTGACCTTTTTAGATAACATGATTCACGAATACTTGAAGCGAAATCTGAAATCCTGCTAATGGAGCTTGACATGAAGACCAGAGGTTTTTATATTTCTACCTGCGGAAGATCTATATTCGCCTCGCCTCCAGGCAGGCTAATTTTTTTGCGTTTTCTTCAAGTATCTTTATGGAATTTAAGCAATTAGAAGTCAGTGACTATCACAATCTAAAGGGGTTTTTCAAAAGTCAACAATACGTTCTATGTAACTATTCGCTCTTATCACTCATTGTGTGGAGCAATCAAAAACTGAAAACTCATTATGCAGTTGAGGATAACACTTTAATTATATGCAATAAATCAGCCGCCAATCCGGGCGATAACCATCTCATTCTGCCAATATCTTCTGCAGACGACATTACTCCCGAGTACCTCTTCATTCTCGCAAAGAGGCTCGGTTTTTCTGATTACTGGTTTGTACCGGAAGATTTCCTCTTAAAATACGGCGCCAAAGAAATTGAATTCTATTTCGAGGTTAAGGAACAAGATGAGTTCGATGATTACATATATCTGAAGAAGGATCTTATCCAACTGAAGGGGAATAGATATGCCAAACAGAGGAATTTGATCCATCAATTTTACAAGCGGTACTTGAGCAGAAGCAAAGTGGACATAGAAATGATAGATAGCGGCAACACTTTGGAATGCCTGAATTTCTTGCAGGAATGGTGTGAACTGCGAAAATGTGATGTAGCCAACGGCGAGAGCCTCGCCTGCGAAAAGATGGCAACAATGAATGCCCTTAACAATATTGATGCATTGGAGGTTAAGGGGATTCTGATTCGAATAGACGGAGCGGTCAGTGCCTTCGGAATCAGTTCGCGTCTTACTGAAACGATGGGTGTACTTAATTTTGAAAAGGCACATGCATCTATAAAAGGGTTATATCAGTTCCTCGATAACGAATGTGCCAAACATCTATTCGCCGGCTATAAGTACATCAACAAAGAAAGCGATATGAAACTTCCAAATCTCGCACAGTCAAAAAAGTCATACAATCCTGTGAACATAGTAAAGTCTTATCGACTGACATTGCACGAAAAATAGCCGTTTAATGCCTTACTTCCTCTCATCTCTCTAGTCTATGGTCATTAAAGATTGCCATCTTTGCCACTCCGTCTTCCTGGGCAGGCCATTTTTCTTCAAAAGGTCGATGATACCAAGTTCATTAAAACGAAGGTAAGGATTGACTCTAAGTTCTTCCGTTAATCGAGAAAAAACATGATCCGGCTTATAGTTTTGCGAAAATATTTCTATATACTCGTTATCCGGTTCAAGTCTTCTTGCAAAGCTCATCGCTTCCTGCACGTAGTCATGGCCAGCATAAATGACGGTACTTCGAGACAGGGACATAATCTTCTTTATGGAGTCATAGAAGCCTTTCAAATCGCCTGAGAAGCAATTACCGATAGTGCCGTTGAAAAGAGTGTCTCCCGTAATCAAGGCGTTATCAACATGAAAACAGAGGGAGTCAACAGTATGTCCAGGGGTGTCATAGATTCTGATTTTCTGGCCTTCCAATTCAATTTCTGCGTCACGTATCTCTTCATATCGCAAGAGTCGAGCATTTGATTCATTAAGAAGGGTTACGTTGCCACTCGTATGATCCGCATGCCCGTGCGTATTTGTGACGAAAAGCAGATTTAGACGACGGCTCTGGGCAAATGACAAGATATCATCAAATGCTCCGCCATCAATGGCCATAGCATATTTCTCCCCGTAAAAAAGATAACCTAAGTTATCAAGATAATATCGGAATTGTTTTACTTGCAGCATGAATAGGACAGAATGAGATAAAAATGATAGATTCTAAGACAGCCTCTAACCAATCCTCTACTCTAATAAAATAGCTCTTGAAACAATTTCAGCCATTAAAGTTTTTTGACTGGAAAGACGATTTCTACAAATGGTCGGGGCGAGAGGATTTGAACCTCCGACCCTCTGAACCCCATTCAGATACGCTACCAAGCTGCGCTACGCCCCGACGTTTAGTGAATGATAATTGTAATGTCACTACCACCATGCCATGACTCTGTCAAGGACTATGAAAGCGAGTACGCCTCTGCTTGGACAAATTGCACAAAGTTCTTGAATTCAAGATTGCCATGTAGTATTTTTATACAAATACAGTCGGAAGTATTAGAATTTACCTTGTTCCCGGACGACTAAAAATGAGGTCACTATGCAGTTATTTTTCCTCGTGCCATTACTCATCATTTTAAGCATCGCCTCGCCGGCCTCTGCGGATATATATAAGTACGAAGATGCGCAGGGCGTCATCCATCTGACAAACGTACCTACCGAAAGCGGCGTCAAATATGTTCTTATCATGAGGGAGAAGCGCATCCTTCTCGACAGGAAGTTAGGAGATAATATGTCACAATATGATGACTTGATTATCAAGGCATCAGAAAAACATAAGATAGAACCTGCCTTGATTAAAGCAATCATAAAAGCGGAATCAAATTTCAACCATCGGGCTGTATCTCGAAAAGGGGCTAGGGGACTAATGCAATTGATGCCGGCAACTGCCTCGTCATTGCAAGTGCAGGATTCCTTCCATCCGGAAAACAATATCGAAGGTGGTGTAAAATACCTGCGGTATCTCTTGAATTATTTCAACGGAAATCTTCCTTTAGCTCTGGCTGCCTATAATGCAGGCGAAAATGCCGTAATCAGGCACAGGGGCATCCCTCCCTATCGCGAGACACAGGTATATATACAGAGGGTTCTCAGTTATCTCGATAAGTTTAGATAGAAAAACTCCATCTCTTTAATGGTGTCGTTCTCACAGCATGTCATCCGTGCAGAAATACCTCCTCAGCTTTTGGAATTTCTTTTCTTTGATGCCGCGAATCTTCATCAAGTCTTCAACTTTGTGATACCTTCCTGACTTTTCTCTGAATTGAACAATCTGCCAAGCAGTCTTCTCGCCGATGCCGTTAATCAGCATAAGATCTTCTGTGGTGGCCTTATTGATGTCAATCGGGATGCCGAGGGCCAACTTATTTGCATTATTCATTTCCACGATTCTTAAGCGACCATACGATTCGATGACAACGGTCTTGCCTGTTGAGAGCCGCTCACTAAGCATTTTCTGATCAAATGGTTCAGGATTTCTGATACCGGCAGCCCCCAAGAGATCACAGACTCTTGCTTTCTCGGGTACATAAAAGATGCCGTTAAAGCCCGCATTGCCGGTGATCCCGACAACTACAGGGCCAAAACTCTTATTGCCAAACGGTATATCGCTTATTTGAGACGGAAATAGTGAAGAGAAACAGGAAATCGCAAAAAAAATTGACGCAATAACAACGATAACGATGGCTCCGTCACGTTGTCTTTCCGTACCTTGCATATTCATCTATTAATTTCTGCGGCATCATAAAATGGGTATTGTGAAGTTTTTTTCTATCTTGCAAAGAACTCATCTCTTATCTAAATCGAATGCATCATGCAGGGCTGAGACGGCAAGTTCTGTGTATTTCTCCTGTATGACGCACGAAAGCTTGATCTCAGAAGTACTGATCATCAATATATTCACTCCCTCCCCGGCTAAGGCCGTGAACATTTTTGCGGCTACACCCGAATGACTGATCATCCCCACACCGATGATGGATATCTTGGAGACGTCAGCATCTATCTCTACCCTATCCGCTCCTATTTCTCTTGCTACTTGTTCAACCAGCTCGTGCGCCTTTTTTATTTCTTTACGCGAGACAGTGAATGTCAAATCTGTGTAACCCTCTAGGCTGGCGTTCTGTATAATCATGTCTACCATGATATTATGGTGCGCAAGCGGGGTAAACAGTCGAGCTGCAATACCGGGCCTGTCAGGAACGCGAACCACTGTAATCTTCGCTTGATCACGGTCATAAGTTACTCCACACACTACTTCCCTTTCCATCTCCATATCCTCCTTCGTCACCAGTGTGCCCCCTTCGTTCGTAAATGATGACCTTACGTAGACTGGTACCTCGTATTTTTTTGCGAGTTCTATTGAACGGGGTTGAAGTACCTTAGCCCCTGCCCTAGCCATCTCAAGCATTTCATCATAGGAGATCCTGCTCAACCTCCTTGCCTTTCTACATATGTTGGGATCCGCAGTATAAATACCGTCAACATCGGTGTAAATATCGCATACGTCCGCTTTCAGGGCCGCTGCGAGGGCAACAGCACTCGTATCTGAACCACCTCTCCCCAGGGTTGTAATGTTGCCATCCTTATCTACACCTTGAAAGCCAGCCACAACAACAATAGTTCCTTTCTTCAGCTCCTTGCATATCTTCTTTGTATCGATATGGAAGATCCTTGCCTTCGTATAGGATCTGTCGGTGACAATTTTTACCTGATACCCGAGTAAAGATTTGGCGCGGAAGCCCATTCTGTTTAGAATTATGGAGAGAAGAGTTACCGTCAACTGCTCCCCTGTGGAGATAAGGGCATCATACTCCCTTCCATCGGGCTCGTCAGCGACCTTGTGAGCCAGCTGTATCAGCCTGTCCGTCTCACCAGCCATGGCCGAAAGTACTACAATAATATCATTTCCTGCTTCTTTTGATTTCAATACACGCCTGGCCACATTCTCCAGCTTGTTAATATCTGCAACTGAAGTACCTCCGTATTTTTGCACAACAAGGGCCATCCCCTAAAAACCTCCATTCCCCAATTCTTCTGAAATTGTGGCTATTTTCTTCTCTTGTCCAGAAATGATTATGTTCCGCTCATTTTCATCAGTGTAGTTTATCAAGACAAACAAGGTTTCATCGGGCAGAATGCCTTTCACTTTATCAGCCCATTCAATAACAGTGACGCCTTGTCCGAAAAAATACTCCTCATATCCCATGTCATCCATCTCTGAGGTTCGCGACAATCGATATAGGTCAAAATGATACAGCATCATTCTTCCCTGGTACTCGTTTATCAATGTAAATGACGGACTTGTTATCTGATACTCATCCGGCACGCCAAGACCTCTGCCGATGCCCTGAGTAAGGCAGGTTTTTCCCGTGCCTAAGTCGCCAACAAGGGCAACTACATCCTTCTCAATGAGATTCCGTCCAATAATCTTACCTATAAGAAAAGTTTCCTCGGGATTCATAGATATCACCGTCAGCTTCGCGGTATGCTCATTCATGGTATTTTCGACACTTGAAATAATTGTCCTCTTGGAGCTTGAGCCCATCCCTTATCCCGTCCTGTCATAGGCACGTCGTTTCTCGCTAAATCCCAGCCGCTGCATCTTCTCTTACTTTTCAAGAACAACGATTGCGTGTGCATATTCCCTCGTATGCGTCATACTCACGTGGATCGCGTTCACACCGAGATTATCAAGGATATTGCCTATTTTCTCATTCATTTTCAGTGCCGGACTTCCCAGTGCATTGTTGCTCACTTCAATTTCTCTTAACTTAACCCCCATACCCAGTCCGATACCAAGCGATTTCAGAAAAGATTCCTTTGCTGCAAATCTTGCGGCAAAATGAATGGCTGGAAACGCCTTATTTTTACAATATTCTATTTCGTCATGTGCATAAACCCTGTCTAGAAAGCGCTCTCCCCATTTTTTCAGAATTCTTTCAATCCTTGAAACTTCCACAAAATCTGTTCCTATTCCATGAATCATCTTCAGACACTTATCCGGTATACTTGTAATCTTAAGTTCCTGCTTTATGCCCTGAGAATCGCATCGGCCATGGCAGCCACCTTTTTCATGGCCTGCACGTCATGCACCCGCACTATATTTGTCCCATTCATGATGGCAGCTGTCACTGCAGCTGCAGTTCCCTCTATGCGCTCCGTTGGTCCGCCGCCAGTTATTTTGCCTATGAAGGCCTTCCTGGAAGTCCCCGTGACAATGGGTCTTCCCAGGACCTTGAACTCTGATAGATATTTTAGCAGCCTCATTGAGTCTTCCCCAGTCTTTCCGAAACCTATGCCAGGATCGATCATGATATTTTCTGGTGATATTCCGGCGATCTCGGCCTCTTCCATCTTGCCTTCGAGAAACTCAATAATGTCTCCTCTGAGAGATCTATACGACAAATCTCCTTTTTGCATGTCTTTGGGGGTTCCACGCATGTGCATCAGGATAATTGCAGCACCTGTATCAGCAACAGCATCCGCCATCTGGCGATCAAAGGTCATGGCACTTATGTCGTTGACAATATCAGCGCCGTTTTCCACGGCAATTCTCGCGACCTCCGCCTTTGTCGTGTCAATTGAAATCGGAATTTTGATGGACCTCTCCAACCCCTTTATGACAGGGATTACCCTTGCAATCTCTTCCTCAAGAGGAACCGCTACCGCACCAGGCCGCGAAGATTCTCCTCCAATATCTATAATGTCTGCACCCTCCTCGATCATTTTCAAACCATATTCGACTGCATCGTCCGTGTCTTTGAAAAGACCGCCGTCAGAGAATGAGTCCGGAGTTATGTTAAGTATTCCCATGATCTCTGTCTTCTCTCCCAAAACAATTTCCCTTCTGCATGTCTTGAGGATGAAAAGATCTTTCGAAACATTCGCAAGGAGTTCTTTTATCGCCTTTGATATGATGCTTAATCCTAACGGCTGAATTGAAATCTTATCGGATAAACGCTGTATCTGCTTTGCCGTGCCCATGATAACGCAGTCCGTTTCCGTGACGCTGCATGATACTGTAGCGCGTGAAACGGCGGCATCACCGCCGACGGAGAGCATCTCTTGTTTTATAATATTCGCTATGTTACATTTGATACCTTCAAGTAATATATTAAGATGAACCATCTTCGGCAGCATTGCCTCAATGCCGTAGGGATCGCAATCGATCTTTCTCAAGACCTCAAGAGCCTCATGTGACGACCTTAAATGGAGACATCTGGGACGCTTTTTATCTGTCATTGTATAGGAGATATAGAAACCGGGGCTTCAATAGTTAATCTAATGTTCTCTGGGTACAGTATTCCCGCTTCCATCCACATCCTCCCTGTTCATTTGTATGATCTCGTCGAGTTCGGCAGAGTTCAAAACCTCCTTTTCCAGAAGCCCGGATGCAATCCTGTTTAGTATATCGATGTGATCTGATAACAGTTTCTTTGCCTTTTCATAACTATCCGATACCAAGCGTGTTACTTCCTTATCAATCTTTTGGGCTGTATCTTCGCTGTAGTCTTTGTGCGTGGCAAATTCACGACCGAGAAATATCTGTTCTTCTTTCTTTCCGTAGCTCAGCGGCCCCATTTCCTCGCTCATGCCCCATTCACACACCATTTTCCTTGCAAGGTTCGTGGCCCTCTCAATATCGTTTCCGGAACCAGTGGTAAATTCATTCAATATCAGCTCTTCCGCTGCCCTGCCCCCTAATAGAATGGTAATGTTGTTCAAGAGATACTTTTTGGGATAAGTATGTTTTTCGTCAACGGGCAATTGTTGTGTAAGACCCAGAGCCATGCCCCTGGGAATTATTGTAACTTTATGGATAGGATCACTTCCCGGCAATAATCTCGCCACCAAGGCATGACCTGATTCATGGTAGGCCGTGTTCTTCCTCTCCACAATGCTTATCACCATGCTTTTTCTTTCCGCACCCATCATGACCTTGTCTTTGGCAAACTCGAAGTCGCTCATAGTCACTTTATCTTTACCGTATCTCGCAGCATAAAGAACTGACTCGTTGACAAGATTTTCTATGTCTGCACCGGAAAACCCAGGGGTCCCTCTTGCTATAACTGCAAAATCAATATCTTCCGCAAGCGGCGTCTTTCTGGTGTGCACCTCCAGGATCTTTTCCCTGCCTTTAACATCAGGAAGAGGAACGACTACCTGCCGGTCAAACCTGCCGGGTCTCAGGAGGGCAGGATCAAGTACGTCAGGCCTGTTTGTCGCGGAAACGAGAATTACTCCTTCATTTGATTCAAACCCGTCCATTTCCACAAGAAGCTGATTCAAGGTTTGTTCCCTTTCATCATGTCCTCCGCCCAAACCAGCCCCTCTATGTCTTCCTACTGCATCGATCTCATCTATAAAGATAATACATGGGGCATTCTTCTTACCCTGGTCGAAGAGATCCCGCACACGCGAAGCTCCCACACCAACGAACATCTCGACAAAATCAGATCCGCTTATGCTGAGAAAAGGTACCTCTGCCTCGCCTGCAATTGCCCTGGCAAGTAGTGTTTTTCCCGTACCCGGCTGGCCGACGAGAAGGAGACCTTTGGGGAGTCTTGCGCCCAGCCGCGTAAACTTTTTAGGATCCCTGAGAAACTCAATGACTTCCTCCAGTTCAGCTTTGGCCTCATCTATACCTGCCACATCGGCAAAGGTCACTGTTTTTGATTTGTCCGTCACGAGACGGGCCTTGCTCTTGCCGAATGCCATTGCCTTGCCCCCACCAGCCTGCATCTGGCGCATGAAAAATATCCATACTCCTACGAGCAGAAGCATGGGTACCCATGAAATCAGGACATTCATATACCAGGGGGACTCTTCTGCAGGCTTTGATGCAATCCGTACACCTTTATCCTTCAGGATCTGAATCAGCCCTGCGTCTTTCGGTGCATATGTCTTAAAATTCTTGCCGTCGTTGAGCTTGCCAGAAATACTCTCGCCCTGTATGGTCACTTCAACGATCTGCCCCTTTTCTGCATAGCTTACAAAATCACTATAGATGATATTTTCCTGTGCACTCTTCGGCTGATTGAAAAGATGGTAGAGCAGTACGAAAACCAGACTGATAAAAAGCCAGAGCGCTATGTTTTTCTGCAATGAATTCAATATTACCTCCCTATGGTCTCCCGCATGTGCGCGAATGACAACAAAAAACTATTTCAAAGTTCTTAATCTTACAATTACATTAACAAGGGTATTATTTCAAACAAATTTTACATTCAGTATCTGTATTGTTTTTTCTGTTATTTTAACACGTTCACTCAGTCGCAGTCCCGCAATCCAGAGCACTGCCTCCTGATCCAGTACCAGGGGAATCAATTTTCTATAGCGTAGCGGTATCTTTTCGTCAATCAAGACAGACTTTATCTTTTTCATTCCTTTCATGCCCAGTAGTTGTATTCTGTCGCCCGGTCTGACAGTTCTTATAACCATGGGAAGAGATATCCTGTCGTAGTCCATGAAAACAGCCTCTCGGTCGTTTGATCTCATATCAATCGGGCCTTCTACAAACTCAAATATCATCGTCTTTCCCAACTCCGCTATTTTCACCGGGCCCGGAGGGGTAACCTCGTAATAAAGATCATTGCATCTCTTATTTAGAATTTTTTTTTCACCTTTTTCCCTCGTGGAAATGACAAGGGCATCATATTCGCGCCTCACCTCGATATTACAGGGCAGGTTCACATGAGCACCGGGGCGATCAGAACGGACCAGTCCGAGAGCGGCTTTTATGTGAGTAAAACCAATGCCCTTACCATTTGGACTTAACCCTTCTAACAGACGTTTCATAATCCTTCTCTGAATAGCTTCATGATATTCCAAGAAGTCAGATATACAAATCCTGATCTCACTATCTCCCGGCGTCACGCCCCATGCCGACAGCACTTTATCGGTTGCCATTTCCATATAATCGTCTTCTACACGCATGATCTCCGCCATGCTCTTCATGCATTCTTCTAATTTAGGATTATATCTTGCCTTCAGCTCAGGTATCAATATATGCCTTATCCTGTTTCGCAGGAAACGCTGATCGGCATTAGACGCGTCCGTCACGAACGATATTCCATGGAGTTCGAGAAACGAAATTATTTCATTCCTCGTCACGCCAAGAAGCGGCCTGATATACGTTGAATCTCTGGCGGGCAGCATGCCCTTCAATCCAGTCGGACCGCTTCCCCTTAAAAAATTCATCAGCAGTGTCTCAGTCTGATCATTGATATGATGCCCCAACGCGATTTTCTGTGCACCATGCTTATTGGCAACGTCATTTAAAAAATCGTATCTTACTTCCCGGCTGATATCTTCTATGCACTTACCGGTTCCTTTCCTCATCGATGCGATATCAAGTGATTTACACTCAAATGCAATCCCCATATCCACGGCCATTTTGCGCACGAATTGCTCTTCGTGGGAAGCCTCTTCTCTAAGTCCATGATTGAGATGCGCCACAATTAGAGTAAGCCTATATTCGTCCGAGAGCATCTCCAGTATTTTCAGCAGGGCAGTGGAATCGGGTCCTCCGGAGACGGCCACAACAACCTTCTCCCCCCGATTGAGCAGATGATTCTTTTCTATGGCTTCCTTAATTTTTCTTATCATACCTTATAAATACGGCACAGATTTCAATCGAATATTTTTAGCAATTCCCGGAGTCGTTCACAAGCAAAATCAGGATCAAGGGCGAGCAGGATGTCTCTATGCGTAAGCCCGTTCAAAAGGGCGCAACTCAATACCCCGGTATTCTTTGCCAGCATTATGTCATTCACACCATCGCCTATCACCACTGTATCATTATATGCCGCATGAACCCTTTCAAGAAGAGGAATAAACAAACGAGTATCCGGCTTCCTGTAAGCAGTGCTGTCCGCCCCGATGATCTCTTCGAAGTATTTTGATATGCCCAGGGCGTCTGTCATCTTAAGTGTAAAATATCTGCGCTTATTCGTGATAATGACCTTTTTCTTGTCACGGAAGTGATCGAGCACTTCTATAACGGAATCGCACAGGCATGTCGTATCAAGTATGTGCCTCGCATAGTAATCGGAAAAAATATCCATTGCTTTATCGAATAGATGCTGAGATTCCTTACCGAGGGACCTTTCGATCAGTTTCTGAACGCCATCTCCCACGAAACGGATAATCTCCTCATGTTTCATCGTCTGTATATGCAAGCTTTTGAGAGTGTAGTTGACTGACGCGACGATGTCTCTTCCAGAGTCGACAAGCGTCCCGTCCAAGTCAAATATCATGAGGTCAATATGCTTCATCTTTCAGGATCCTCTAAATCTATAAGAGTACTTATATATGACACATCGAGCAATTACAAGATCACAAACATTCTATCTGTGTCACAAATTTTGCTCTATTGACTGCTTGAAATGGTTTATGCTAATAAGTATCTGTCCGCTTGGATCCGCAACGGATGGACCGAGACGGAATGGTCAAATAAGAGATTGTTAGTCTTAAGGCCGTCCGGTGTTTGTCTGGAGGGCCTTTTTGATTTTATAAACGTTTCATTATGAATACTCAAGAAGTAAGACAGGATACTGTTGCCATCCTGGGCCTCGGTAAGGTAGGTACAGCGGTTGGCTTTCTTCTCCGCCAGGCGGGATATAGGATAGTTGCAGTTGCAGGCAGGTCGAAGGCATCCTTAACTCAGGGCATAGTCTATACAGGCGGCAAACCGTATCTGAATTTTTCTGAGGCCGCTCTTACGGCCAATTGTATTATTATTACAACGTCGGACGACGCCATCGCGTACGTATGCAAAATAATTTCGAGTGAAGGAGGTATAAAGCCAGGCACTAAGGTCATACATATGAGCGGCGCGGGGGGTCTTGACCTTCTTGAGTCTGCTAGTGATGCCGGAGCACATGTCGCGAGCATACACCCGCTCCAGTCATTTGCTGATGTAGAAGGCGCTATCAAGAACATTCCCGGCAGTACTTTCGGAATTACCTCAGAAGATGAGATTAAGCAATGGTCTGTTCAAATGGTCAGGGATTTGGGCGGCATACCCTTCTTCATTTCTGATGCTGACAAATCCCTTTACCATGCCGCAGCCTGTATTGCATCAAACTATTTGACGACACTTATCTATATGGTCGAAGAAATTTATCAATCTCTTGGTTTGAGCCGTGAGGACACCATTCGCGCCATCTGGCCCCTTGTTATGGGTACCATTGGCAATATCGAGTCAAAGGGCACAGTTCAAGCTCTAACCGGGCCTATAGCGCGTGGCGACGCGGGCACCATAAGAAAACATGCAGAGGCCTTGCGACACAAGCTGCCAGACCTTTTGCAGGCGTACAGCGCGCTTGGCATCTTAACTGCCGACGTTGGATTGAAGAAGAAAACTTTGTCTCCGGAAACTGCGCGGCTAATTAAAGAATTACTAAAGTGAGGTGACGAAATGAGCAAGCAGACGATCATAAATAGAATCACTACTGCTGTGATTCGCGACATGAAAAGAAAGAATGAAAAAATATGCATGTTAACGGCTTACGATTATCCCACGGCTCTCATTGTAGACGAGGCAGGCATTGATGTTGTCCTCGTTGGAGATTCGTTGGGCATGGTTGTGTTAGGCTATGACAGCACCCTACCCGTTACGATGGATGAAATGATACATCATACGAAGGCAGTGTCCCGCGCAGTAAAGCATGCCATGGTCGTCGGTGATATGCCCTTTATGTCCTACCAGATCTCTTCTGAGGATGCGCTTTATAACGCTGGCCGTTTTCTTCAGGAAGCGGGCGCCCAGGGGGTCAAACTGGAAGGAGGCAGAGAGGT
Organism: uncultured Syntrophaceae bacterium; assembly: GCA_903893135.1. GTDB lineage: Bacteria > Desulfobacterota > Syntrophia > Syntrophales > UBA2185 > Fen-1135. Next base: position 21,479 of record CAITLA010000253.1, read on the forward strand.
GGCCGAAACCACCAGAAGGATAACTTCAGCGGGAATTCCCGTCATGGCACATCTTGGCCTGACGCCGCAATCCGTTCATCAGTTTGGGGGATACAAGGTTCAGGGAAAAGAGGAACACGCAGCCAAGAGAATCATGGAAGATGCAAAAATCCTTGAAGAAGCCGGGGCATTTTCCATCGTATTAGAATGTGTGCCGGCAGCACTGGCAAAGACGGTGACGCAAACGCTTACGATTCCCACGATAGGGATAGGCGCCGGCATTGACTGTGACGGTCAGGTGCTGGTACTTCATGATATGGTGGGATTGTTTGAAAAATTCATACCAAAATTTGTGAAGACATATGCACACCTCAATGTGCAGATGAAAGAGGCAGTCAATCAATATATTGATGACGTGAGAAGAGGCAACTTTCCAGAGAAGAAGCACTCATTCTGACTCCGTCCTGTTTGCCATATACACGTTGAGGCATACTTGCAGATTCCATGACATTATCACTTTCGCTCCAGAACCTTGCGAATAGTCTTAGCATGTTTGCCAATGACAAAAGGCTTCATGACAAACTCCTGAATCCCTATTTCTTTGGCCTGCTTTTCATTTATGAGTTCGCTGATTCCGGTGCATAATATAATAGGAATGTCCGGCCGGATGGCCATTAGTTCCTTTGCCAATTCTATGCCCGTCATGGCCGGCATGGTCACGTCGGTGATTACCAGGTCAAATGCATCAGGCTCGGCTCGGAAGGTTTCCAGGGCTTCCAGACTGTTCGTCTTGATGGTTACACTGTAACCAAGCG
>CAITLA010000254.1 GCA_903893135.1 uncultured Syntrophaceae bacterium
AGCAATTAACATACCAAGAGATATTGAATCAAGTAGGCGTATTCTATAACATATGTAACGAACTAAATATACAGACTATTTGTTGATAAACCGTTCATGATTGTGAAGAACGCGCACCCATAATTGTGTGTTGTAAAAGACACAGTATGTACACAACATCACAACATGTACGGTAGCTGAAAAAGTCCAACAGTTCATCCTTAACTGCATTCCGAAAATTCCGCGGACTCCCCTTTGGATCCTCCTTTAACGGGAAAAAATCTCTCCTTTTCACTGTAGATACATCCGCAATAGGGCTGTCTATAAATGCCCATTTCCTTAGAAATCTTTATTCCGTGGAGCCAACCCATGCGAAAATCCTGATAGTAGAATTTGAGCTGATGCTCGATCGCCAGGCTCTCTCCAATTTTCTTAATCAGTACGTGATCTTGAAACTTACTATAGAGCAGGGTCGTGGTAAATCCATCGAACCTTCCCTCCTTTGCTCTATAAACCGTGTGACGCAAACGGTCATAATAACAATAGCGACATCTGTCTTTTTCCCTGAATGCAATATTCCTGAGAAACTCCTCCAAATTATATTCTTCCTGGTATGTCACACTTAAACCACATTTATTGGCGTACTCCGCGAGGGTGTCAAGACGTTTCCTGTACTCCCGATAAGGATGGATATTGGGATTGTAGAATAGTCCGTGTATATCGTGTCCATCAGAGCTTAACGTCTGAAACGGATACACGGTGCACGGCGCACAGCATATGTGCATCAAGAGCTTCATGACATCTATTTTCCGGTATCGAAAGTCCAGGCGCTTTGGACATTTTAATTGAGATATTGTTTAGTATTCTTGTAAGGCGCTTCGTATATCTTCAGAAGAGCCCCTTCTGCCCGTCTTCCATCCACTCCCGGCTGAAATGCTCGTAGGCCGTCCTTGTAGCAATCCTTCCCCTCGCCGTCCTTTGCAGATAACCTTCCTGTACCAGATAAGGCTCATAGATGTCCTCAATCGTTGTCCTCTCTTCGCCGATCGCAGAAGAGAGACTATCGATCCCCACAGGACCTCCATTAAACTTATCAATGAGTGTCAGCAATATCTTTCTGTCCATCTGATCAAAACCCTTATGATCGACCTCGAACATTTCGAGGGCAGCAACGGCAACCTTCCTGTCAATGAATCCATCTGCCTTAACCTGGGCAAAATCCCTTACCCTTTTAAGCAGGCGATTAGCTATGCGTGGCGTCCCCCGGGAGCGTTTTGCCATTTCCGCTGCGCCTTCAGAGTCTATATTAATGGCTAATATCTCTGCCGATCGCTCTATTATAACAGTGAGTTCTTGAGCGGTATAAAAATCGAGCCTGAAACTCATGCCGAATCGATCACGTAAAGGTGATGTCAGCAATCCGGCCCTTGTCGTTGCACCCACTAAAGTAAATCTGGGTATCTCAAGTTTCATAGAACGTGCGGACGGCCCCTGGCCGATGAGAATATCAATATGGTAATCTTCCATGGCAGGATATAATATTTCTTCAACGACATGAGAGAGTCTGTGGATCTCATCTATAAACAGAACATCCTGATCATGCAGATTGGTAAGTATCGCCGCCAAATCTCCCGGCCTTTCCACGACAGGCCCCGAGGTCACCTTGATGTCAACCCCCATCTCTCTGGACATAATGTACGCAAGTGTTGTCTTTCCGAGACCCGGAGGTCCGTAAAGGAGGACGTGATCAAGAACATCATTTCTCTGTTTAGCCGCTTCAATAAAAATGGAAAGGTTGGCCTTGATCTTCTCCTGCCCGACATACTCCGCCAACCTTTTCGGACGCAAGGAACTTTCATATCCCTTTTCGCCATCCACGCTTGCGGGACTTATGAGGGGATTCTTCGACTCCATCTTAAGCTATCCTGTTTTTCAAAATATATACTTTTCCCACTAATGAAATCGCCTGAACTTAACCGGATAAAATCTTCAGGGCTTTCTTCAGCAGAACGTCCAGAGTCAGAGATTGAGGAGATTCGTTGATGATCTTGTCCACCACTTCCCCAGCCCTATGACTCTTATAACCGAGATTGATAAGTGCTGACAGAGCATCATCTTTCATAGAGTCAAGAATCATTATATCGCCATTGTCTTTGTAGATGACATCACATGCGCCCAGTTTCACCATCTTGTCTTTGAGCTCAAGGATCATTCTTTCTGCCGTTTTCTTGCCCACACCCGGTATGGATACCAACCGATTCAAATTTCCGTGAGACACGGCCTTCATCAGCTCTTCGGCTGAAATTCCTGAAAGTATATTCATGGCGAGCCTTGGACCTATTCCAGAGACAGAAAGCATCAACTCAAACACATCCTTCTCTCTTCCTGTACCAAACCCGAAAAGACTGATAGCATCAGGCCGCACGTGCGTGTGTACATGGAGTGTCACAGGTTTGTTGGTGTCGGGAAGTGTATAAAAGGTTGTTAGAGGGACAAAGATGCGGTATCCGACGCCATTAACATCCACGATGACACTGCTCGTGGCTTTGTAAATCAATAGTCCGTTTATCAGGGCAATCATCTTAAATTGATACCACTTTCAAAGAATTGATATGACAAATTGCGATAGCCAGGGCATCGGCGGCATCGACAGGAGGAAGATCGGATAGATGCAATATAGCTTTGACCATATTCTGGATCTGGTTTTTCTCTGCCCTGCCGTATCCTACAACGGCCTTCTTGACTTCGAGGGGAGTATATTCATAAACCGGTATGCAGCTCCGTGCACCGGCAAGGATAACTACGCCCCTCGTCTCTCCCTGTCTGATGAGACTCTTAATATTCTTTCCATAGAAAACATCTTCTACAACGATGGCATCGGGCGATGACTGATTAATAACCTCCAGTAAATTATCATATATCATTGACAGGGACGATGACAGGGACGAACCTTTTGCCATCTTAATTTCTCCATGCATGACATGTTTAAGGCTGCTTTTTTGTTTTTCAACAACACCGTAACCAGTTATGTGAATGCCTGGATCAATTCCTAAGACTCTCAATGCAGAGACCATTTCCATTGACTAACTGAATTTTTCCATGATGTCGTCCGGTATGTCGAAATTGGCGTACGCATGCTGCACGTCATCGTTATCTTCCATTTTTTCCATCATTTTGAGCATCTGCACTGCCTTGTCTGCGTCCAGCCTGACCGCACTTTGCGGAATCATGGTAACCTGTGCCTTAATATACTTGATTCCCTTATCATCAATGGCCTTCTTCACCTGTTCAAACATGGCGGGATCTGTAACGACTTCGAATTCGTTTTCTTCTTCCCTGACGTCTTCGGCGCCCGCATCAAGAGCTATTTCCATGAGAGCGTCTTCGCTGACGCTCTTCTTGTCAAATAAGATGCTTCCCTTCTTTTCAAAAATCCAGGACACACAGCCATTCTCACCCAGGTTCCCCCCATGTTTTGAAAAAATATGCCGGATTTCTGCAACAGTCCTGTTCTTATTGTCCGTCATCGCCTCTACCAGAACAGCGACGCCTCCCGGCCCGTATCCCTCATATATGAGCTCTTCATAGCCGGCAGATCCTTCAGCTCCGCCGGTTCCTTTCTTGATGGCCCTGTCAATATTATCCTTTGGCATATTTTCTTCTTTCGCCGCCATGATTGCCTGTCTGAGCCGTGCATTCCCCTCCCGATCGGGACCAGCGAGCCTTGCTGCAAGTGTTATTTCTTTGATCAGCTTCGTAAATATTTTCCCTCTTTTGGCATCTGCAGCGCCCTTTTTTCTTTTGATTGTGTTCCATTTGGAATGACCGGACATGACATCATATCTCCCAGCATAGTTATTCTTAACCCATCGTGTCTACATAGCATAAGGACAGTTGTATTGTAAAATAAAAAACCCCTCCATCTCTGAAGGGGTTCTATGTATTATATCCCGGCAGCTCCCTACTCTCCCACACAGTCGCCCATGCAGTACCATTGGCGCAAGAGAGCTTAACTTCCGTGTTCGGGATGGGAACGGGTGTGTCCTCTCCGCTATAGCCACCGAAATAATATACTTATATATAATAACAATTGCATATCATGAACGACCTGCTGAGATATTATCTATGAAACCATAAAAATTATGGTCAAGCCGCACGGCCAATTAGTATCAGTAAGCTCAACACATTACTGTGCTTACACACCTGACCTATCAACCTCGTCGTCTACGAGGGGCCTTTAGTCCTGATGTCTCCATCAGGAGGGATATCTTATCTTGAGGTTGGCTTCCCGCTTAGATGCTTTCAGCGGTTATCCATTCCGAACTTAGCTACCCAGCGATGCCACTGGCGTGACAACTGGAACACCAGCGGTTCGTCCATCCCGGTCCTCTCGTACTAGGGACAGCTCCTCTCAAATATCCTGCGCCCACAACAGATAGGGACCGAACTGTCTCACGACGTTCTGAACCCAGCTCACGTACCGCTTTAATTGGCGAACAGCCAAACCCTTGGGACCTTGTCCAGCCCCAGGTTGCGATGAGCCGACATCGAGGTGCCAAACCCCGCCGTCGATTTGAACTCTTGGGCGGGATAAGC
>CAITLA010000255.1 GCA_903893135.1 uncultured Syntrophaceae bacterium
CATTTCCCTCTGCTCCCTTCTCATAGATCTTATACCAGGGGCCGGACGGCTTGATCCCTGCTTTCGCCCAGAGTTCCATTTCCGCCACATGGGTACCCGATCCGTCTCCACGGCTTATGAATGCAGCGCCTGTCTCAGAAATTTTTCTGAGGGCCTCCGTTGCCACACTCAAACCCTTAATGCCTGCCGGGTCATTTGCAGGACCGACGATGACAAAATCATTGTACATCAAGGGAATTCTCTCGGTTCCGAAACCATCCTTGATGAATTTCTCTTCGAGGGATTTTGCATGCACCATAACCAGGTCGACATTCCCATTCTCTGCGATCTTCAGGGCTGCCCCTGTCCCCGCACCCACATGCCGCACACGGATTCCCGTCTCCTTCTCGAATTGATCTTCCAGGGCATTTACAATACCCGCATCAATAGGCCCGATCGTGCTGGCCATCAGGATAAACTTCCCGGTTTGCGCCGTGGCTGATCCCGGAAAAACCAGGATCAGCAAGAATAACAGGCCGCATAACCACTTTGTCATTTGAAATTCTTTTTTCATAGACATCTCTCTTTCAGAAATCATGTTGTTGAATACAGAACTTTTCCTGAGTCTTTGAAGTCGTACCCGCCCAGTTTGTCAACGCGCTTCCGAAAATCCCTTGACTTGAGAACTTCAATAAAGGCCTGGACCCCTTTTGTAAAAAAGGTTGATTGATCAAGGATCATATCGAAGTTCTCGCGCGTAATGGGGACAAAAGAAAGACCCAGAAGCTTAGCTACCGCTGCAGTGGCTATGCCTGCGTCGGCTTCCTTTGACAGAACAGCAAGACCCACTTCGAAATGCGTAAAGACCTCCGTATCATAGCCGGAGATATCACGGGTAGAAATGCCCAGATTGTCCACATGGTAATCAAGAAGAACCCGTGTTCCGGATCCCTTCTGCCTGTTCACAATTTTCACCCCTTCTTTCGCGAGATCGGCGAATCCGCTAATATGCAAAGGATTGCCATGAGCCACGATCAATCCCACTTCCCTGTGGAAGAGATTTACTACTACAGCTTTTATATTAGGGAGGTAGATAGACAGATAAGGAATATTGTACTGGCCGCTTTTTGCGTCGAGCAAGTGGGACCAGGCGATATCGGTAAAACCCATATTGAGGGCATTGAGTCCCTCTGTGCTGCCTGTATTTGCAGAAAAGATATAAAAATCAGGATGACGCTTCTTTATGTAAGTTTGCAGCATGTCGAGAATGGGATCATTGCTTCCCGATGCGAGGAGTCCTCCTTCTATGCGCCTGCTCTTCTGTCTTGCCTCTTTGACCCCCTGCTTCGCATTCGTCTCAATCCATTCATCAATTAATCTCTTGGGGAAGATCCATTTCCCCGTGACCCTGGTGGCAGGAATCCTTCCGGATTTAATCAGTCCGTATACCTGTTTTTCATGAATATCGAGGTAGCGGGCCACTTCCTTCGTGTTCATCACTTCCTCTGACATAGCTCCCCCTTGATGAATAAATTGAAACTCGTATATAAGATTAATTCAGCCATCCGCAGAGGTCAAGGGAATTCAGGTAAAAACAAAGAGCCCCGTTAGTACACCGGGGCTCTTTGTAGTGTAATGGAACTTATGACAGCCAGATTAGAAGCTAAGAGTCAGCTTGTGCGTCACAAGATAGTCGTTATCAACGGTGGCTCCTGAAGAGGTGCCTTTGAACCAGTCACCCGCCCATAGGTAGCCAAAGCCGACCATGTAGGAGAGGTTGTCATAGATCTTGTATGTTGCCGTAAGATCAAGCTCGCCACCGATGCTCTTGGACTGCCAATTCTTCGATGAGCCGTCCTTGTCCGCCTGGGCAACGGTATAGCTCGCCTTTACATCAAGTTTCGGCATGGGCTTTATGCCGGCGAAGATCTGCAATGCCCCAACGTTGTCATTATTGTAAGCGGGAAATGTCGTGGAAGTCAACCCATTCTGACCCCCCAACAGGCCGTTCCACCTGCCGAGGTCATAGTTGAATAATATCAGGCAAGGCTGAAAGTCGGTGCCGATCTTGACTCCACCTTCATATTTGGTAGCTGTACCTAAATCATCACCAGCCGCATAGAAGGCCAAAGCGCCTACATAGGCAGGTGCAAGATCAACGTTAGCCATGACATAACCACGCCAGCCTTGATAATCTACGTTCTGGAGGGTTGTGCTTTCAACATTGTACTCTTGTTTTTTGCCCGTGTAGAAACCAAACTCGGTCTCGACATAAACAATACCGAACGCCGCCCTGGCATACGGTTGGAACAGCGTATACTTTCCCTTATACCCGGTGGTAGGATTAACGGCAGTGCTGGTATCGAGATAATATGTGATTTGGAGACCAGCATCACCCTTGCTCCACTTGTATCCGGCGAGGACAGAATACTTCTCCGAATCGTTGTCCACTGCATAAGTGGCTGAGTTGATATTGCCGGCTGGACCGGAACTGCTGTAACCCTTCTTTCCCTCCGTCTTGTCCCAACGAGCGCCCCAGAAGTAAGAACCGGTTGTCCAATCCCACTTGACCCTCATGCCGTAGTCCTGTTCACCCGTGTCACCAAATGCCGTACCCCATGTGCCCTGCGTCATGTAACCTACCCTTAATTCGCCATAACCGCCGGGGACATTTAAGGTCACAAATGCATGCGTAAACTTGATGTTCTCGGATTCCTGGTCATTGCCGGCAAGATTGGTTGAGATCGCCGTTGACCGGGAAGCGCCCCAGATCTTTTCCAGGGCATCGAACCGGGTCGTCAGCATTAGGCCTTCCTGAACCTTGAAGTCCGTCTGCACCCTGAGCCTCTGCCACACATTGGATACGGATGCACCGCCTTCTTTCAACAGAGCGCGGTTGTTGTCATAGTATCCCTGTGCCACATACGACCCGCTGAACTTGACATCCGCCGCTGATACAGGCAAGACGAACACCATGATGAGCCCAATCGATAGTAAAACCATCAAAACCTTTCTCATTTTTCCTCCTTATCCTTTATTTATTTAAATGATCTTTTCGGGCATTATTTATGGAACGATCATTTATTTTGTGCAACCAGCATACACTCAGAGTATTACAACTTGATGACAGAACGAATAAGGTTTTGTTAGTCTATCTTACATTTTGGAAAAGCAGCCAGGAAAAGTATCCCACAGGGCTTTCCAATAATGATTACGCATTTCTCCTCGCGGAATGAATACATTTTTCTCGTGCATATTTTCATACACCGTACATCGGTAATATACACAATGATAACAAGATTGCAAGACAAAATATTACAAATTATTACTTATTATTACATATAAATCCTATAAAATTCCGTTAATGATGAATTCATAAAAAGTCGTTACTTTAGGGCTTGCGACATCATTGCGGGCCGGGTATGTTAAAGACAACGTTTTCATTTTCTTAGATAAGGCTCTAAATATGATTCGGGTGAAGCCGGACCCCAAAATTTGTGAGGCGCATTTATGAAAAGGCTGTCCAGGATAATTATTCTTCTTTCCCTTTTCATCTTTTCCTTTCCGCCGGCCTTTCTCGCAAAAGAATCTGCGCCCGTTGATTTAACGATCCTCCATATCAACGATACACATGGGCGCATTCTGCCTTACATTGAAGGAACTTCCGGTGACCAGCAGATGGTCGGTGGCGCTGCCTATCTGGCCCGTATGATCCAGGGAGAACGGTCAAAAAATCCTGATGGCACCTTGCTGCTTTCCGCCGGTGATATGTTCCAGGGTACACCCGTTTCCAATCTCTTCAAAGGCCGCTCCGTGACAGATGTGATGAACTATCTGAAGTTCGATGCCATGGCCATCGGGAATCACGAATTCGATTGGGGAATGGATGTTCTCCAGCATCTTGTCGCTTATTCCGGATTTCCTTATCTCTCCGCAAATATAAAGGATGAAAGGGGCAGATATCTCCCGGGCTTTAAACCATATGTCATCGTCATGAGAAAGAACATGAAAATTGCAATTATAGGCATTACCACGCCTGAAGTTCCCCGCATTACAACACCTGGCCGCTTTAAACACATGACCGTTGACAGGCCCGAAGACATTCTTCCCCGGTTCATAAAGAAGGCAAAGGATGAAGGAGCAGTGATCATCATCGTTCTTTCCCACCTGGGATTAGACGCCGATAAATACCTGGCTCAAAATATTCCCGGCATCCATGTTATTGTGGGAGGACACAGCCACACGGCATTGGAAAACCCAGTGGTTGTAGGGAACACAATCATCGTCCAGGCAGGCGCCTACGGATTATATCTGGGCGTCTTGAAACTCAAGATCGATCCCGATACCGGAAAGATCGTCGGGCATACGGAAGAGAAAGTGCTCGAAAAAGTAATAGCCGGCAAGGACAGGCCTTATGATAAAGAGTTGGCAAGGATCATCCACGCTTACTACGGCCGGATAGAAAAGGAATACAGCAAAGTTGTCGGTGAAACTGCCGTTGCTCTGATAAGGTATCACCAGCGCGAATCAAACATAGGAAATTTTATATGTGACATCATGCGGAAGAAGACAGGCACGGATATAGCCTTCATCAACAGTGGTGCTATAAGGAACAATATCCCCAAAGGGAGAATTACCCTGGAGCAGGTCTTCACCCTTCTTCCATTCGATAACATCCTTGTCACCATGAAACTCACAGGGAAACAGATCCTGGAAATCCTGGAGCAGAACGCAAAGCTGGAGCATGGCATCCTGCAGGTGTCGGGCATGGAAATAAGATATGATATATCTGAACCGGCGGGCTCCAGGGTTCGGGAAGTATATATAGGAAGACGATCTTTAGATCCTGAAAAGACTTATACGGTAACGACAATCGATTTTCTTGCCACCGGCGGAGATGCATTTTCCCCATTCAAGGAAGGGAAGAATATCATGTACGGAACGGCTCTGAGAGATGTATTCGTTTCATATCTCGAAAAGCATTCTCCCATCTCCCCCCGAATAGAGGGGAGGATTATCATGACCACACCATTGAAGAGTCTAAAATTTCATGATGAGGGGATAGCTTTTCCCCGTATCAGCCTCTTTGATCTGCAATCGCAGCTCGACGGCCTTTTTCGACTCGCCCGGG
>CAITLA010000256.1 GCA_903893135.1 uncultured Syntrophaceae bacterium
CCATTTCAATAAAGATCAAGACCTGGATAAATCGGGTGATTTTCATTTTTACAGAGTCTGTCTTCAGGATAACCAGATTCTCAATGCCGTTGAGAGGGGACATTCTTTCATCAGACTGAACCCCTTGCTGTTATATATTGCCGCACATGAGCTTGTCCATATCATACGGTTCGAGGCCAGAGAAATTGATTTCGATGCATCGCAGGAAGAAAAAGAGCGGGAAGAAGATAAAGTCCATACGATAACAAGGGATTTGCTTCAGTTCTGCATCTCTCCTGATCTAAGACTTATTTTTGATTGCTTCAGCAATCGTTACAAAATAGGAGATATTTTTAATTGACGGATTATTTGTTGGTGGAGGGTTTGTATGCCGATTTATGAATATAAGTGCAGGAAGTGTGGAAGACAGTATGAGTTGTTTCAGCACATGACTGATCCCGTCGCCAAGACGTGCAAATTCTGTAAAGGTCATGTTAGCAAACTGATTTCCATGTCATCCTTCCATTTGAAGGGTTCGGGTTGGTACGTTACCGACTACGGCGGAAAGAAGGCGCCCGTAAGTGAGGCGAAGAAAGACGATACTGTAAAATCAGAAACAACAGACACCGTAAAGACGGAATCGACCGCGAAAACCAGCACGGAAGAATAAGAAACCCCCCAATAACTTTCTCAAAAAGAAGGCGGCCTCCAAAATGGATGCCGCCTTTTTTTCAGATATTTAGTCTTTTGAACTTCAAGATTAACTTTGGAAAGTTCGTCCCCTCAGGCCCGCGCATACGGCGGGCTGGGTTATTTCGCCTGGTTCGTTTGATTGCGCTTTCCGCGTAGACGCTGCATGAGAAAGCGGTCCATAGCCTCCTGCGAAATGTCATTGCCTATGACTTCTCTGATCGTATCGATGGGAATCTCCACCCGCGCCGCGCTCCTGTGGCCGCCGGCAGTCCCATAATTCCCGAAGGCCTTCTGAGCAATAGCCCCGCAGTCCTGGCGGTACCCATCTCCCCTGAAAATAATGACAAGCCTTTCTTTGACGATGCCGGCGACGATAACATAAGAAATGTCAACAATGCGCAGATAAGAATCCGCCAGTTGAACACACACATCGACACTTTCCACCCTGCCCAGAAAGCACATGATCCTGTCGCGGTAGCGCCGCCTGTTGTGATACGCAATATCGAAGTACTTGAGGAAGCGCTCGGGAACCTGATTCAATTCGATGCGGCGGATGAGCTGTCGATTAGCGCGGGCAAAATTAAGGTAGTAAGCGCTGATGTCTTCAAGGATGACGTCGCGTTCGAAATTGTTTGTGTCCGCCTTGATCCCGTAAAGGAGGGCTGTGTAGAGTTTCTTGGGAATTCTCACTTTCGCAGCGAGGAGGTATTCCGTCATCATCGTCGAAAGGGCGCCATAATTCTCCCGTACGTCGGCCAGTTCGGCATGCCATACCGTTGTACAGGGGTGATGGTCAAAGACTATCTGTGGTTGAATGCCTTGCAGGGCAGCGCCGAAAAAGGTGGGCTGGGCGTCCACGATGGCGATAACGCGGTACGAGCGGATATCTACTTTGTTCAACAGCTGGATGTCCACTTTCATCGCCCGGATGAACTCGATATTCTGCTGGCGCACCACAGGTTCCGTGGCGGCAAAGATGCACTTCGTCAAACCGGCCGTCTGCCGGAGGAGTTCCTGAAGGGCCATGCATGATGCAACAGCGTCCGGGTCAGGACTGCCAAACATGAGAACCGCAAGGGCATCATCCTGTTTGACCATGGTCTTAAGTTTCATTACATTATGTAATGTCTCTTCTTTAATAAGGAAGGATTCAATGCGTTTCATAAGCGTCGTTAGACTGTACCTCTCCTCCGGACAATTAGATGATTACGGATAGAGAACCTGTATTTTCCCCTTCGGTTCCGAAATGATTTCACCCACGATGGCCGCCTCAACAATACCGTCAGCATGCATCCTGCCAATTAATGTCTCCGCCTGACTTTCCGGCAAGGCAATAAGCAGTCCACCGGCGGTCTGCGGATCAAACAGGATGTCCACCATCCAATCAGGACATCCCGGAGCAACCTCGATGAACTTCGAGCGATACTGACGATTCCGTTCCAGCCCCCCCGGCACTATACCTGTCTCGACGAATTCCTGTATTTCCGGGAAGAATGGAATAGATGACGCATTAATAAGCATGCCCACATCGGAGTCTTCCACCATTTCACAGGCATGACCAAGAAATCCAAATCCCGTGATGTCGGTACAGGCATGAATGTCAGGCATTTCCAGCATGAGCTCTGCCGCCTTCTTATTCAGTGTGGTCATGTACTTTGTCGACTTTGCCACAAGCGCCTCACCGGCCAACCCGGCCTTAAGCGCCGTGCTGACAATGCCGGTACCAAGGGGCTTGGTCAGAACCAGCTTGTCCCCTACCCTGCCGCCTCTATTGAGGAGGACTCTCTCCGGATGAACCACGCCGGTAACAGAAAGCCCATATTTTGGTTCGTCATCCTCTACGCTGTGCCCTCCGATGAGAAGGACGCCAGCCTCCCGCATCTTATCAAGCCCCCCCTGAAGAATCTGCCGGAGTATAGACATATC
>CAITLA010000257.1 GCA_903893135.1 uncultured Syntrophaceae bacterium
ATTGCGGCCGCTGTGGGTCTGAACCTGACGACTACTGGCGATACCCTTTGTGATACGGAACATCCTCTAGCATTGGAGACTCTGGAGTTTCCCGATCCCGTTATTGCCATAGCAATAGAGCCAAAAACGAAGGCGGATGAAGAAAAGCTGGATATGGCTCTTAGAAAGATCACCCGTGAAGATCCTTCCTTCAGGGTCAAGGTCGATAGGGATACGGGTCAAACTTTAATCTCGGGGATGGGAGAGCTGCATCTAGAAATTATCGTCGATCGGCTATCGAGAGAATTTGGATTGGGCGCCAACATCGGTAGTCCGCAGGTGGCTTACAAGGAGACTATCAGGAAGAGAATCAGATCTGAAGGCAGATTTGTTAAACAGTCCGGCGGCAGGGGACAGTACGGTCATGTGTGGCTGGAAATTGAACCTAATGAACCAGGTCGAGGATTTGAATTTAGGAATAAGATTGTCGGCGGGGTAATTCCCGGCGAGTATATCCCGGCAGTGGCAAGGGGCGTTTCTGAGGCTACGGCGGAGGGTGTTCTGGCAGGCTTCCCCGTGGTTGATGTCATTGTCAGTGCCGTGGATGGCTCTTTTCACGCCGTAGATTCTTCCGAGATGGCATTTAAGATAGCGGCCTCCATGGCATTCAAGAGTGGGGCAAGAAGGGCTTACCCTATCTTGCTGGAGCCGACAATGTCTGTGGAAGTCATAGTCCCCAAAGAATATATGGGTGATGTTATCGGAAATCTGACTTCGAGACGGGGAAAGATCGTAAGCATAGAGTCAAGGCCTTCTTTAGAGGCAATTAATGCCGAGGTTCCTCTGGCAGAAATGTTCGGATATGCTACTGACCTCAGATCAAAAACTCAGGGAAGAGCAACTTTTACCATGCGTTTTCTTAATTACCATGCAGTATCAGAAAGTCAGGCAAAACTGGTTATTGACAGACTAAAGACAATCGATGAAGGATAAAAAGTATAGTGAATAAACGAACCATTTAAAGTTGAAGGAGGTAATGGATATGGCTAAGAAGAAATTTGAGAGGACAAAACCGCATGTGAATGTTGGCACCATTGGGCACGTAGATCATGGTAAAACTACCCTGACGGCGGCAATTACAAAACACTTGCAGAAAAAAGGATTGGCCGAATTCAGACCCTTTGATTCCATAGACAATGCACCGGAGGAAAAAGAAAGGGGAGTTACCATTAACGTTGCACACGTGGAATATGAGACTATGAAGAGACATTACGCCCACGTAGATTGCCCTGGCCACGCGGACTATATCAAGAACATGATATCAGGGGCCGCTCACATGGACGGAACGATCCTGGTGGTGGCTGCATCAGATGGGCCCATGCCTCAGACAAGAGAGCACATCCTCCTCGCAAGACAGGTTCGGGTTCCCTATATCGTAGTCTATTTGAATAAGATCGACCTTGTAGATGACCCGGAAATCCTGGATCTAGTGGAACTTGAATTGAGAGAGCTTTTAACGCAGTATGAATTTCCCGGTGACGAGGTTCCCATCATCAGAGGGTCGGCCTTGAAGGCTTTGGAGACTGATGATCCAGATTCGCCTGATGCGAAGTCTATTTGGGAGTTAATGGATGCCGTCGATTCTTATATTCCTGAGCCTGCGCGCGACCTGGATAAGCCTTTCCTCATGCCTATTGGTGACGTGTTTTCCATATCGGGCCGGGGGACAGTGGTTACCGGTAGGGCAGAAAGAGGTATCGTCAGAACGGGAGATGAAGTGGAAATAGTCGGTTTCAGACCTACGTTTAAGACAGTCTGCACAGGTGTGGAAATGTTTCGCAAGACCCTCGATGAGGGCAGGGCAGGTGATGACATTGGCGTTCTCCTCCGAGGCACCAAACGAGAAGAGGTTGAAAGGGGTCAGGTTGTGGCAAAACCGGGGTCAATAACACCCCATACGAAATTTAAAGCGGCAGTCTATGTTCTGACCAAAGAAGAAGGCGGAAGGCATACGCCATTCTTTCCCGGTTATCGTCCTCAGTTCTATTTCAGAACCACGGATGTTACAGGAATCTGTACAATGCCTGAAGGTGTTGAGATGGTGATGCCTGGTGACAACATAGAAGTTGAAGTAGATTTAATTACCCCCATTGCCATGGAAGAACAACTCAGGTTCGCCATCAGGGAAGGTGGCAGAACTGTAGGAGCGGGTGTTGTTAGTAAGATAATTGAGTAGAAGGTATATTATAGGTTGATAAATTCATGAAAGAACAGAAAATAAGAATCCGCCTCAAGGCATATGATTATAAACTCCTTGATCGGTCTGTGGAAGATATTGTTGAGACGGCAAAAAGGACGGGAGCCCGTGTGGCTGGACCCATACCTCTGCCTACAGAAATCAACAAATTTTGCGTCAATCGATCTCCCCACGTGGACAAAAAATCAAGGGAGCAATTTGAGATCAGGACACACAAGAGGATCATTGACATAATTGAACCGACGCAATCTACTGTCGATGCGCTGATGAAATTGGACTTGTCCGCGGGTGTTGATGTTGAGATAAAAGTGTAGATCATACGTAAGATAGACTATAAGATTAGAATCTTTTCGCTGTAATATGCGAAGGGCTTGAATGCCATTTATTTGGAATGATGGTGCCCTCGTAAAGAGTCGTAAACTGAAGTAATCGGACGCACGCAGAACTATGAGGCAGTGACGAAGTCTGAAACGCATTTACGCTTTTGGACTTCTTGCGAATGTGCCAAATATTATGGAAAAAACATGAAAAAGTTACTCATCGGCAGAAAATTAGGCATGACACAAATTTTTACAGAAGACGGTGAATCTATCCCGGTAACTGTCATCGAGGCTGAGCCATCTGTTGTCGTTCAGAAAAAAACCCAAAAAACCGATGGCTATGACGCAATACAACTGGGTTACGGACGCGTTAAGCAGAAAAGTGTGACGAAGGCCTTACAGGGCCATCTTAAGAAAGCAAACAAGGGGTTCTTACGTAATCTAAGAGAATTCAGAACTGCTACGGATAGCTATGAGCTTGGCCAGGAGCTGAAGGTCGATATGTTTGAGGTTGGAGATTATATAGATGTCGTAGGAACCTCAAAAGGCAAAGGGTTTGCCGGCGTTATTAAGAGACATGGCTTCAGTGGAGGTCGGGCGACGCACGGATCGATGTTTCATAGAGCGCCTGGATCTATTGGGGCGAGTGCGGAACCATCGCGGGTTCTGAAGGGAAAAAAGCTTCCGGGACAGATGGGGGATGTGAGGAAGACGATACAGAATTTATTAGTGATGGGTATAAGGCCGGAGCGGAATCTGATTTTGGTTAAAGGATCTATTCCGGGTTGTAAAAATAGCGTTGTCATTATCAGGCAATCTATTAAAATGGGTGGTTAAGAAGTATCTGGGGTAGATAAAATGCCAGTTGCCGGTGTATACGATATTGAGAATAACAGAGTATCAGAGATCGATTTGAGTGATGCTGTCTTCGGTGCGGAGATCAATGAAGCCGTACTTCATGATGTTGTGAGAATGCAGATGGCAGGGAAAAGATGCGGTACCGCGTCCACCAAAAGAAGGCAGGAAGTCAGAGGAGGTGGCAAGAAACCTTGGCGCCAGAAAGGCACGGGCAGGGCGAGAGCCGGCACGATAAGGTCTCCTCTGTGGCGGGGTGGAGGGGTTGTGTTCGGGCCTCATCCGCGCAGTTACGCGTACAAGATTCCGAAAAAAGTCAGGAAACTGGCCTTGATGTCTGCCCTGAGCATGAAAGTAAGGGAAGGGAAGATGTTGATACTGAAAGATTTTCCCATGGATGAAATTAAGACAAAGAAGTTCAAGGAGGTTATTGATCGATTCGGTTTGAAAAAGGCATTGCTTGTTTTAGACAAATCTAATCCTGTCTTAGAGAAATCCTCAAGAAATGTGGAGGGAATCAAATTGATTCGGTCCGAGGGGATTAATGTTTATGACCTTCTCTACTACGATCATGTGGTTCTCTTTGAACCATCGGTGAAGATAATTGAAGGGGCGTTATTATCATAATGGATATTTATCATATTATTAGAAGGGCGCTGATTACTGAAAAGAGTACTAATGCGAAGGATGAAAGCAATAAGTATATCTTTGAAGTAGATCGAAGGGCAAACAAGATTGAGGTTGCCACAGCAGTGGAAAAGATCTTTAAAGTAAAAGTATTGGATGTTCATGTTATGAATATTATCGGAAAGAAAAAGAGGGTTGGGAAAATTATGGGTGAAAAGCGTTCGTGGAAAAAGGCAATTGTCACCCTTGCCCCCGGCAATCGTATTGAAATTCATGAAGGTGTCTAAACGGGAGAGAGATACAGTCGGATGGCTATAAGGAAATATAAACCAACATCGCCGGGCAGAAGATTCCAAACGTGCTCGGATTTTGATGAGATCACGCGAACTGTGCCTGAAAAAAGTTTGCTCATACCTCTGAAACGTACGGGCGGACGAAATTGCTATGGAAGAATAACAATGAGGCACGTTGGAGGCGGTCATAAGAGACGATTCAGGGCGATTGATTTCAGGCGAGACAAGGTGGAGATACCTGCCAAGGTAGCGGAACTGGAATACGATCCTAATCGGAGTTCACGAATTGCCTTGCTGCATTATCTCGATGGCGAGAAAAGGTATATCATCGCTCCGTCAAAAATGGATGTAGGCGATACTGTCGTAAGCTCCGAAAGGGCCGATATCAAACCCGGAAACACTATGCCCATAAAAAATATACCACTCGGCTCCCTTATTCACAATGTGGAGCTGAAGGTTGGGCGTGGAGGCCAGTTGATCAGATCGGCGGGGACATACGGGCAGCTTATGGCCAAGGAAGAAGGTTATGCCCAGGTTAGACTCCCTTCAGGAGAGGTAAGAAAAATCTTGCTCGATTGCAAGGCGACCATCGGGCAGGTGGGCAATATTGATCATGAAAATATTAGCATCGGCAAAGCCGGCCGGTCAAGGTGGCTGGGAAGACGCCCCAAGGTGAGGGGCGTGGCCATGAATCCCGTCGATCATCCTATGGGCGGAGGTGAAGGCAAATCGTCTGGAGGAAGACATCCCTGCACACCATGGGGCGTTCCGACAAAAGGGCATAAGACGCGGAAAAACAAAAATACTGATAAATACATTGTCAAGAGAAGGGGTTAGAAGGTGGCGCGTTCAATTAAGAAGGGGGCATATATAAATGAGAAGCTCCTCGACAAGGTCAGGAAGGCAGAAGAGTCGGGAAGCAAGGGTGTCATAAAGACCTGGTCTCGCCGGTCAACAGTTACTCCTGAATTGATAGGGCATACCTTTGCTGTGCACAACGGGAAAAAGTTTATTCCAATCTTTGTCACGGAAAACATGGTGGGACATAAACTCGGTGAATTTGCACCGACGAGAACGTTTTTCAGCCATGCGGGTGATCGGAAAACGAAGGTACGGAGATAATAACTTAAGCTGAGATCGGTGGTTGGAGTTTAGAGATATGGAAGCAAGGGCAGTTGCCAAGTATATTCGAGTTTCTCCTCAGAAGGCTCGATTGGTGGTCGATTTAGTGAGGGGGAAGAAAATTGACGAGGCGAAGACGATACTGCAATTTACGAGGAAATATTCTGCAGGTATCATCAGTAAAGTTTTGAAATCCGCAGTTGCTAATGCAAAACAGAACCCTAACATCGATGAGAGCATCCTTTATGTGAAGGATATTTTTGTGGATCAGGGTCCTTCACTTAAAAGATGGAGGGCAAGGGCACAGGGGAGAGCGGCGTCTATAAAGAAGAGGATGAGTCACATAACGATTATTCTGGATGAAGAGTGAGAATTGAGGAGGTGAAGTTTGGGGCAGAAGGTTAACCCGATCGGTTTCAGGCTGGGCGGTATAAAGACGTGGCGATCTCAGTGGTTTTCAGAGAAGAATTACGGGGAGCTGGTTCATGAGGATATCAATATTAGGAAGTACCTGAAAAAGAAACTCTATCATGCGGGTATTTCAAGGATAGAGATAGAAAGGGCTGCCAGCAAGGCCAAGGTCAACATTTATGCGGCTCGTCCGGGAATCATTATAGGCAAGAAGGGCTCAGAGATTGAGAAACTGAAGAAGGAACTTGAAGGGATTTCAAAGAGCGAAATTATTATCAACATACTCGAGGTGCGCAAGCCTGAAGTAGATGCACAGCTCGTTGCTGAGAATGTAGCCCTTCAGCTGGAGCGACGTGTTGCCTTCAGGAGGGCCATGAAAAAATGTGTTACCTCTTCCCTTAAATTCGGTGCCAAGGGAATCAGAGTGAATTGCGCCGGCAGACTTGGCGGAGCCGAGATGGCGAGGTCCGAATGGTACAGAGAAGGGAGGGTACCCCTGCACACCCTGCGGGCTGATATCGACTGGGGGTTTGCAGAAGCAAATACTGCCTATGGACTTATTGGTATAAAGGTATGGATATTCCACGGAGAGGTGCTTCCCAGCAAGAAGGGGGCAGATAAATAGGCTAAAATAAATCCTGAATCCTAATGTCGAAATTCTATACAAGATTCAAGATGCCTTTCTGAATTTTACATGCTTTTGATATTTTTTAGGAGTCAGGGTTTCTGCTTAAAGGATATTGTTTTTTTGCTGTGACAACAGGGGTCGTTGAATTATGTTGATGCCAAAGAGGGTTAAGTACAGAAAAATACAGAGGGGCCGCATGGGTGGCAAGGCAACCAGGGGAAGTTTCGTGGCGTTTGGAGAGTATGGCCTTCAGGCCGCCGAATGCGGCTGGATTACATCCCGGCAAATTGAAGCTGCCCGTGTTGCCATGACCCGCCATGTCAAACGCGGAGGAAAAATATGGATAAGAATATTTCCTCACAAGTCAATAACGAAAAAACCGGCTGAAACCCGTATGGGAAAAGGAAAGGGAGCACCTGAAGGGTGGGTTGCAGTTGTGAAACCGGGTGCTGTTCTTTATGAAATGGAGGGGGTTACGGAAGAAGTTGCCCGTGAAGCCTTCAGACTGGCTGCTCATAAGCTTCCGATTGCAACTAAGTTTCTATCAAGGGAGAGAATTGGGTGAAGATTAAAGAGACAAGAGATATTGATACTGATGAATTGGTCCAAAAAAATAAAGAGCTTGTTGAGGAACTTTTCAAACTACGACTGCGACATACGACGGGACAGTTGGAATCTCCTGCGATGATGAGTTCTGTGCGGAAAAGTATTGCACGCATTAGGACAGTGCTCAGGGAAAGGGAGGTCCAGAAGCTATGATGGAACGCGGTAATAAGAGAATCATTAAAGGTGTAGTGGTCAGCAACAAGATGGACAAGACAATAGTAGTCCGTGCAGAGAGGCTTGTGAAGCATTCCGTGTTTCACAAGTATATGAGACGATATGTCAAATACAAGGCCCACGATGAGGGAAATACCTGCAATATTGGTGATAAAGTACTAATAGTTGAGTCAAGGCCATTGAGCAAGGAAAAGCGGTGGCGAATGCGCACAATAATTGAAAGGACCAAATAACTAGAAATTTACGGAAGAAATTCTGTTCGGTGATAAATGATTCCTGAACAGGTATGGTGATATCATGATTCAGATGCAGACTATTTTGAATGTGGCAGATAATTCAGGTGCCAAGAAGGTCGCATGTATTAAGGTTCTTGGCGGGTCGAAAAGAAGGTATGCCAGCGTTGGTGATGTGATTGTCGTTTCTATAAAGGAAGCCATTCCCAATTCGAAGGTCAAGAAAGGGGATGTCATGAAAGCGGTTGTAGTGCGTACCGCAAAAGAAGTACGGAGGCCCGACGGATCTTATCTGAAGTTTGATGATAATTCTGCTGTCCTGATTTCTAATCAAATGGAGCCCATCGGGACGAGGATTTTTGGCCCCGTTGCCAGGGAGTTACGGGCCAAGCAGTTCATGAAGATCATTTCGCTGGCGCCCGAGGTTTTATGAAGGGGTGGAGTGGGGTATAGGAAATGCAGTTCAAACGACTAAAAAAAGGCGATATGGTGAAAGTGATTACCGGCAGAGAAAAGGGAAAAACCGGTAAGGTTCTGAAGGTCATAAATGATAAAGACCAAGTGGTTGTCGAGAAGTTGAACATCGTTAAGAGACATAAGAAGCCCGATCAGAAAGGGAAGGGTGGAATCGTGGAGAAAGAAGCGCCGATCAATATCTCCAACGTCATGTTCTTGTGCAATAAGTGTGATGAAGGCGTCAGGGTAGGATACAAGCTCCTGGAAGACGGGGCGAAGACACGAGTTTGTAAAAAATGTAACGATATATTGGACACATAGGTCAAGATAAAATGGCGAGACTGAGAGATTATTATATAAAAAAGGTCGTACCTTCTCTAGTTAAAGAGTTCAATTATAAGAACCGCATGCAGGTGCCGAAACTCGACAAGATAGTCGTGAATATGGGCGTCGGTGAAGCAATTCAAAACATAAAAGCGTTGGAAAGCGCAGTCGCGGACCTCTCCATGATTGTAGGGCAGAAGCCCGTGATAACAAAAGCAAAGAAGTCGATAGCTACATTTAAGCTTCGCCAAGGCATGTCAATAGGATGCCGGGTTACACTAAGGGGAGACAGGATGTATGAGTTTTTTGATAGGCTTGTCAATGTTGCGCTTCCAAGAGTCCGTGATTTCAGGGGAATATCGCCGAAATCTTTCGACGGGAGAGGAAATTTTGCAATTGGATTGAAGGAGCAGATAATCTTCCCTGAAATAGATTATGACAAAATTGATAAGATCAGGGGGATGAATATTGTAATTGCGACGACTGCCAAAACGGATGAAGAGGCGAGGCAACTTCTTCGATTTATGGGTTTACCATTTAAAAACTTATAAAGGGAACAGGAAAGATATCTGGAGGAATAGGTGTGGCAAAGAAGTCCTTGATTGCAAAAGCGAGAAGGAATCCAAAATTTTCAGTGAGGGTTTACAACCGTTGCCCCATATGCGGTAGGCCGAGAGCTTACTTCAGAAAATTCGACATGTGCAGAATATGTCTGAGAAATCTTGCCCTGAAGGGCGAAATTCCCGGGCTCATTAAGTCTAGCTGGTAAGTTATATTAAGGAGTAATGTTATGGGGATGACAGACCCTATCGCTGATATGTTAACAAGAATTCGTAATGCCAACAATGTACGATTCAAGAATGTGGATGTTCTCTTGTCTAGGATCAATCTCAACATCGCAAAAGTATTGAAAAAATCGGGGTATATAAGCGGCTACGATATTAAGAAAGATGCGCGCGGACATCAGGTGTTGAAAATATACCTGAGATATGCCGACGCCAAAAGGTCGGTTCTTACGGGCATTAAAAGAGTCAGTAAGCCTGGAAGAAGAGTCTATGTGAGGAGTGAGAGGATACCAAAGGTATTGAACGGTTATGGTATTGCGATTCTCTCCACATCAAAGGGGATTTTAACAGATAAAGAGGCAAGTGAGTCGAAACTGGGTGGAGAAGTACTCTGCAATGTGTGGTAGAAATCTTCTTCGACATGGTCATTTAGTATCTGGAGATTTATTCAATGTCAAGAGTCGGTAAGAAACCCGTTATAATTCCTCAAGGGGTGAAGATCAGTCGGGATAAATCGACAGTCAACGTTCAGGGTCCCAAGGGGATCCTGTCTATGGAAATACCCTATGGCGTCGAGGTAACCATAAATAACGGGACTATAATAGAGGTGAAAACATCGTCTGAGACTAGAAAAGGGAAAGCCTATCACGGCCTTGTGAGGACACTCGTGGCGAATATGGTGATGGGTGTTACTGTTGGCTTTCAGAAGGGTCTGGAACTCTCAGGTATCGGATACCGTGCCGAGAAGAGTGATGACATTCTCAGATTAGTTCTAGGATTTTCCAGTCCTTTAGAATACAGGATTCCTAAGGGAATAGATGTAAAGGTTGATAAACAGGTCAATATTATGGTCAGTGGAATTGACAAACAACTCGTGGGAAGAGTTGCTGCTGAAATAAGAGACCTAAAAAAACCTGAACCCTATAAAGGAAAAGGGATAAGGTATGTTGGCGAAAAGGTTAGAAGAAAAGTGGGTAAGTCCGTCGGGGCCTAATATATTGATTCGTGAATGGTTTGAAAACATATTTAACGGTGTGATGCTGAACGCATAAGGGGTAGAGAATTGGCATCGAAAAAAGTAGAAAAGATACGAATTAAACGTAAGAAGAGGGTGAGAGGAAAAATATTCGGCACGGAGACTAGGCCGCGTCTTTCTGTTTTTAGAAGTTCTAAACATATATATGTTCAGGCTATTGCAGACGATGTCGGACGGACGCTAGCGGAGGTTTCAACGCTGAGCAAGGAAATCAAGGGTACCCTTGATGGTTCTAAGAAGGTTGATGCAGCGAAGAAAGTGGGTGCGCTTGTTTCAAAAAAATTGAAGGCTCTGGGTATAGAGCATGCTGTTTTTGACAGAGGATGTTACCTGTATCACGGGCGTGTTGAGGCGCTTGCCGAGGGGGCAAGAGAGTCAGGGCTAAAATTCTAGGTTTGGGTCTACATTACTCGAAGGGAATGGTTATTAGTGAGGATATGGAAGAATTAGAACTTCTTGACAGAGTCATAGCAATTAACAGAACAGCCAAAGTCGTCAAAGGCGGGCGGAGGTTTCGGTTCAGTGCTATAGTCGTCGTTGGAGACGGCCATGGATCTGTGGGTGCCGGTCTGGGAAAGGCCCACGAGGTTCCGGAGGCGATCAGAAAGGGTATGGAACGGGCCAAGAAAAGCATGGTTAAAGTTGCCATTTCCAATAGGACGGTTCCCTACGAGGTTATTGGAAAGTATGGTGCAGGCAGGGTTCTCCTGAAGCCTGCTTCCGAAGGAACTGGTCTTATTGCAGGAGGGGCAGTGAGAGCGGTTCTTGAAGTTACGGGAGTCCATAACATACTGACAAAATGTTTAGGTTCACACAACCCGCACAATCTGGTCAAGGCTACAATTGATGGTCTTTGTCAATTGAAGGATCCGGCGGAAATTTCGACTTTGAGAGGGAAAACTGGCGCTGATAATTGATGATTTCATAAAAGGTCGTCAACCGGTACTAATGCCGGTACTAATAAATGACCTCTTATGAGCTTGTAAGAATCAGTATGCGCGTTATA
This sequence comes from uncultured Syntrophaceae bacterium, assembly GCA_903893135.1. GTDB lineage: Bacteria > Desulfobacterota > Syntrophia > Syntrophales > UBA2185 > Fen-1135. The sequence continues at coordinate 11,113 of CAITLA010000257.1, forward strand.
GAGGGACAAATTGTGGATAAGAAGCTCAAAATAACAATGGTGAAAAGCTATATAGGCAGGCCACAGAAACAGCGGCAGATACTTCGCGGGATGGGACTGGGGAAATTGAATAAAACTGTCCTGCTAGAGGATACACCTGAGATTCGCGGCATGATTAGAAAAGTGAGTCATCTGGTGTTTATGGAAGAGCTTAAGGGGAGCAAGGCATGAATTTGAGTTCATTGAAGCCGCCAGAGGGTTCAAGAAAAAAAAGAAAAAGAATTGGCCGCGGTGATGGATCAGGGCATGGCGGCACATCTACCAAGGGACATAAAGGTCAGAATGCTCGTTCAGGAGGCGGAGTCAGGCCAGGTTTTGAGGGAGGACAGATGCCCCTTTCACGAAGATTACCGAAAAGAGGGTTTCGTAACCCTTTTCGTAGAAACATTGTTATCATAAATATAGATCAATTGAAAAGATTTCCCGAGGGTTCTGTTATTGACAGAACTGCTCTCTTAGACGCCGGCCTGGTGAAGAGAATAGGGGATGGTATCAAAGTCTTGGGCAAAGGCAACATAGATTATCCGATATCGCTGAAGGTTGATATGATAAGTCGCGGGGCTAGGGACAAGATTGAGGCTGCCGGCGGGTCGATAGTAGGGGTTATCTGATTTGTTAGATGGCTTAAAAAATATCGGGAAGATTCCGGAGCTTCAGAGAAGGATTCTTCACTCGTTTCTGCTCTTAGCTGTTTACAGAATAGGTGCACATGTGCCCACGCCTGGCATCGATACAGCAGCCTTAGCTGCTTATTTCGAACAGGCGAAGAATTCATTACTTGGATTTTTTGACATGTTTGCCGGCGGTGCGCTTTCCAATCTTTCAGTTTTCGCCCTTGGCATCATGCCCTATATTAGCGCCTCAATTATTCTTCAACTGCTGACCATTGCTATTCCCCATTTGGAGAGACTTTCCAAGGAAGGTGAGGCGGGAAGAAGAAAAATTACCCAGTATACCCGTTACGGGACGGTGCTCTTAAGTCTCATTCAGGGACTCGGTATTTCCGTCGGATTGGAAAATATGGCCGGACCTACAGGGGTTTCCATTGTTATGGAGCCCGGCTGGAACTTTCGTCTTATGACGGTGATTACGTTGACTGCCGGCACGGCATTCATCATGTGGCTGGGGGAACAGATTACAGAAAAGGGCATAGGTAACGGAATATCGCTGATCATCTTTGCCGGTATTGTCTGCAGGGGGCCGGCAGCGATCTATCAAACATTTACACTGCTAGCCGCGGGCGAGATGGGCATTTTTTTCATCATAATACTCGTTGTTATGATGATTGCCGTTATAGGGGTCATCGTCTTTGTGGAGAGCGGTCAGAGGAGAATACCAGTACAATATGCAAAGCGTGTTGTCGGACGAAAGATGTATGGGGGACAGACGACCCATCTTCCTCTGAAAGTGAATACTGCAGGCGTCATTCCTCCGATCTTTGCATCTTCAATCATAATGTTCCCGGCGACGATCGCTAACTTCATCGATCACCCATGGATGAAGCTGATTTCAGACGCTTTGATTCCCGGGAAAATGGTTTATGAATCAATGTATGTCGTCTTTATCGTATTTTTCTGTTATTTTTATACTGCTGTAGTATTCAATCCTGTAGATGTTTCCGATAACATGAAAAAATATGGCGGGTACGTCCCCGGCATAAGACCAGGTAAGAAAACAGCGGAATATATAGATGATGTCTTGTCAAAACTGACATTTGGCGGTGCCATATATGTATCAGCTGTTTGTGTCCTTCCCAGTATACTGATAAGTTACTTCAGCGTCCCATTTTATTTTGGAGGCACCGCCCTCTTGATTGTGGTCGGTGTTGCGCTTGACACGGCGGGCCAGATCGAAACCCATTTGCTGACGAGACAGTATGAGGGGTTCATGAAGAAAGGCCGCATTGCGAAACGGCGGTAATGACACCATATTCAGTAGCATGATTGTCCTGAAGCTGCCAGAAGAGATTGAAAAGATGAGGGCGAGCAACCATATCGTTGCTGAGATATTGAACAGGCTGAAGGAAAAGGTAAGACCTGGTGTAACCACCGGCGAGCTGGATATGTGTTCAGAAGAGCTTGTTCGTAAGAAAGGGGCAGTACCTGCGTTTAAGGGTTATATGGGCTATCCTAATTCACTTTGCATATCGGTTAATTCGGAAGTCGTTCATGGAATACCGGCGAATAGGGTTTTAGACGCGGGGGATATCGTGAGCCTCGATTTCGGGGCATATTATAAGGGATATTATGGTGATGCTGCCATAACGGTGCCTGTCGGTGATGTTTCCAAAGAAGCGGCAAGGTTAATTCGCGTTACTGAACAAGGACTCTACGATGGCATCAGGGAGGCAAGAGCCGGAAACCGTCTCGGCGATATATCGGCCGCTGTTCAAATGCGGGTTGAGACTGCCGGATTTTCTGTTGTGAGAGATTTTGTGGGCCATGGAATTGGAAAGAAACTTCACGAGGAACCACAGATACCCAATTATGGCATAAAAGGCAGAGGAATAGAATTAAAAACCGGCATGGTTTTGGCTATTGAACCGATGGTCAATGAAGGTACGTACAGGGTCAAAGTAACTGATAATGGCTGGACTGTCGTGACGGAAGATGGAAAATTATCGGCCCACTTTGAACATTCAATTGCCATAACCAAGGATGGTCCGGATATCCTGAGCAGGATGAATTAAAAAAGAAACAACAAAGGGGTTTTTTCAAGGTTGTCGAATCATAGGTGCTGACGGCGCCCGTGGCCGGAAGGTAGAGCTGTCGCAGAGTCTGGCTTGTCTTTTTGCCAGGCAGTCCATTGCAGCGGTAAAGCCTCCAGTATACGGCCGCTCCGATCGTTTCTGGAAGTTTGGTAATTCATTGATATAGGTTGTTATGGCAAAAGAGGAACCAATTGAGGTTGAAGGTAAAGTAGTTGAAACTTTGCCAAATGCAATGTTCCGAGTTGAGCTCGAAAATGGACACCGCGTCCTGGCTCATATTTCCGGAAAGATGCGCATGCATTTTATCAAAATACTGCCGGGTGATAAGGTCACAGTTGAGCTTTCTCCCTACGATCTTACTCGGGGAAGGATTATATACCGGACGAAGTAAAACGAAATATATAGAGTGCATTTGCGGCATTGCAGTGTGCCATCGGCAGATCATTCGGCACGCTTCGTGCCTCAGACCACTCTGTTAAGGAGCAAATATCGTGAAGGTGCGGTCTTCAGTTAAAAAGATTTGTGACAAATGTAAAATTATCAAGAGGCGCGGTGTGTTGAGGGTTATTTGCGAGAATCCAAAACACAAACAGCGCCAAGGATAATTTAGACTATAGTGCCCTTTCATCAGGAGGTTATCAAGTGGCAAGACTTGCGGGAGTGGACTTACCGAAAAATAAGAGAATGGAAATTGCGTTAACGTATATATATGGAATAGGCAGGAGCAGATCGCGAGATATACTGGAAAAGGCCGGTGTCAGCCTTGATAAGAAAACGGATAATATAGCCGACTCAGAAATAACCGCCATCAGAAATATCATAGATAAGGAACACAAAGTCGAAGGTGATTTAAGGCGAGACGTGTCTATGGCAGTGAAGCGGTTGATGGATCTCGGGGCTTACCGTGGGCTGAGGCATAGGAAAGGGCTTCCCGTCAGGGGCCAGAGAACGAGTACAAATGCTCGAACGAGGAAAGGACCGAGACGGTCGATTGCCGGGAAGAAGAAATAGAGAAGGAATTGATCCGGAGGAAAGATGGCAAAACAGGTAAGAAAAACAGGGAAAAAAAAGGAAAAGAAAAACATAACTGAAGGAGTTGTGCATATTCAATCTACCTTTAACAATACAATTATTACAATCACAGATCTCAGCGGCAACGTTGTCGCTTGGTCTTCTGCCGGAACGCAGGGGTTTAAAGGTTCGAGAAAGAGTACGCCTTTTGCGGCGCAGGTGGCAGCAGAGGAAGCGGTCAAGAAGGCGAAGGAACATGGAATGAGGCGAGTTCAAGTGTACGTGAAGGGACCCGGTTCAGGCCGGGAATCAGCATTAAGGTCCTTGCAGGGAGCTGGCTTGAACATCAGTCTTATCAGAGATGTTACGCCGATTCCCCATAATGGGTGCCGTCCTCCGAAGAGGAGAAGAGTATAAGATAGGTTTTATTTAGGGTCTACATATAGAATTCTGATTTTTTTATTGGGAGGTTTTTTTGGCAAGATATAAAGAATCCGTGTGTCGGTTATGCAGAAGAGAGGGCCTGAAACTTTTTCTTAAAGGGGACAGGTGTTACGGTGATAAATGTGCCTTTGAGAGGAGGGGTTATGCTCCGGGAGATCATGGTCAGCTTCGCAGGAAACACTCCGATTACGGCGTACAATTGAGAGAAAAGCAGAAACTCAAGAGGATGTATGGCCTGTTAGAAAGACAATTCAGGAGTTATTTTGAAAAGGCTGACAAACAGAAAGGGATAACAGGAACCAATCTTTTACTTTTCTTGGAAAGACGTCTCGATAATATGGTCTTCCGAATCGGCTTTGCCAATTCGAGAAATGAGGCAAGGCAGCTTGTGAGGCATAATCACTTCTTAATAGATGGGAAACCGATAAATATCCCATCCTACTTGGTTAAAGTAGGCAGCGAGATCCGGGTAAGAGAGAAAAGCAGGAAGGTGGAAAGAATAGTAGAGGCAATGGAAATAGTTGCCAGACGGGGCATACCACAATGGTTGGAACTGGATAAGGATAATTTCAGAGGCCTGGTAAAAACCCTGCCTTCCCGTGAAGAATTGGTTATGCCCGTTCAGGAACAATTAGTCGTTGAGCTTTATTCAAAGTAAAATGGTCATATACTTAAAACATACCCAAAAGGTAAGGAACTAAAAAAATGCAAAAGAGCTGGCGCACTTTAATACGACCGAAGCGAATTGAAATTGATGAGAGCACGCATACACGCTTTTATGGCGAATTTACCTGTCAGCCTTTAGAACGGGGTTTTGGCATTACTCTCGGAAATGCCCTCAGAAGGGTATTGCTGTCGTCTATTCAGGGAGCGGCTATTGTCTCAATGAAGGTTGACGGAGTCCTTCATGAATATTCAACAATTCCAGGGGTCAAAGAAGATGTAACAGATATTATACTGAACCTCAAAGGCGTTCGATTAAAGCTCAATCAGGACGGTCCGAGAGTCGTTCATATTGATACCTCAAAAGAGGGAATATTGACTGCAGCAAACATTGTTACCGACGGGACTGTGGATATTCTCAATCCAGATCACCACATTGCGACCCTCTCGGGGGGCAACAAATTTAAGGCTGAACTTGTTGTGAAGACAGGCAAGGGGTATGTACCGGCCCGAAGGGAAAGGGCTCCTGATCAACATGAAGGGACTATAAATATTGATGCAGCTTTTTCACCTATTAAGAAAGTAAATTATACGGTAGCCCATGCAAGGGTAGGACAGATTGCTGATTATGATCGCCTTGTAATGGAAATATGGACCGATGGCAGCGTCCTTCCAGAGGATGCTCTTGCTTTTGCAGCAAAGATATTGAAGTGGCAGCTGGATATATTTATAAACTTTGATGATGTGGATGAGGAAGAACAGCAAGAAGTAGTGGAGGAAAAGGAGAGCGCCAATGAAAACCTCCTGAGGCATGTTGATGATCTCGAACTTTCCGTAAGATCGGCCAACTGCTTGAAAAATGCGGGCATTAACCTGATAGGAGAGCTTGTTCAGAAGACGGAAGCGGAGATGCTAAAGACCAAGAATTTCGGCAGGAAATCTCTGAATGAAATAAAGGAAATCCTTGCAGAGATGGGACTCAGCTTTGGCATGAAACTCGATTTACCTCCCTGGAATAAGGAAGAGAGGAAAGATGTTGGTGACTCCGGTGCTAAAGAATGAAGAGTTTGATGCTTAGCCGAGAAGGGAGATAGTTAGATGCGTCACGGGAAATCAGGAAGAAAGCTGGGCAGAACTAAGAGTCATAGGGAAGCTATGTTGAGAAACATGGTAACATCTTTTTTGAAATATGAGAAGATTACGACGACTGATGCCAAAGCGAAAGAATTGAGAAAAGTTGCTGAAAAAATGATTACTCTTGGGAAGAAAGGCGATCTTCATGCAAGGAGACAGGCGCTTTCCTATGTGAGGGACAGGGAAGTTGTAGGGAAACTTTTTGATGAACTTTCGTTGCGGTATCGTGACTGTGCGGGCGGTTATACGAGGATAGTAAAGATGGGTAATCGCACAGGTGATAATGCCCCCGTGTCTATAATTGAGTTTATCCGAGATATCGGGCCAGATCAAACAAAAAAGAAGGTTCTTTCGCAAAAGTAGCGCGGCGCTTCGCACGATTTCTTATGTTCAGAGCAAAGCAGGGATTTTTCGCCAACCCTGCTTTTCTTTTTTCTCTTGTTTTTTTGTCAGAAAAAATATACTTCATAGCCAGTTATCATTTCTCCAATAGTCTCAACTCATCAACGGTTCTTTACAGAGTCAGATTGTGATTTTTATTTGGGCAACGGAGAAGGAGGATTCATTATGGCGGAAGAAAAGATAGGCGAAGTTGTAAAATTTTTTGCGAAGCCGTGTGTTGCGGCAATAAAAGTGACAAATGGCGAGGTGAAAGTAGGCGATACGATCAAAATAACCGGTCACACTACGGATATAACAAACACACTTGAATCGATGGAGATCGAAAACCAAAAGGTTGAGAAGGCTGTGGCAGGAGACTATATTGGTGTCAAAGTCTCCGATCGTGTCCGCCCTGGTGATGAAGTTTTTAAAGTTGTACCATAATAATCTATTAATTTAGCAAGCCGGGGTTTTACGAGTTGTAACTTCTGCTTATTTCGTTCGGCGACGCTGCCTGTAAATGCATAGCCTCAGGGTATATTAGCGTTCAGCCGGCTTCTGACATTGAGAGTACATGACCAGTCCTTGCCGTTAAAGCCTGTTCTAAGGCCGTATGGCAGAATGAATACCTTCCTGACCAGGAAGGACATGAGCCCTTAGCATTAGGAACTCCACTCATAGGATGGAAAGAGATGCAGATCAGAGTACTGGGTTGCCACGGATCACAGACGCCCGGATGCAATACGACGAGCTTTCTGTTGGATGGTAATATCCTTGTCGATGCCGGAGCTATCACATCTTCACTAACCATTGAAGAACAAGTTAATATAGATTATGTCCTTGTCACCCATGCTCACCTCGATCATGTGAGAGACATAATGTTTCTGGCAGACAATATTTGTTATCTGCAGAAGGGTCGTCCCTTAACTGTTATCGGAACCCGCAATATCATAGATACCCTCAGGACACATCTCTTCAATAATATAATTTGGCCTGATTTTTCCCTGATTCCCAGCCCCGAAAATCCGGTTCTAAAGTTTAAGGCCATAAAGCCTGGGGAAAAGATGAAGCTCGGTGATGTGGGTATCACAGCCATCTTAGTTAATCACGTCATAGAGACAGTCAGTTATGCAATAGAATCTAAGAAAGGATCATTTATAATTATCGGAGATACTGGTCCCACTGAAGAGGTATGGAAAACCGCAAACAAGATGAGTGATTTAAAGGCCGTCTTTATTGAAACATCCCTCCCCAATAGCATGAAAGAGGTCGCGGAGATAACGGGTCACCTAACACCTTCGGGTTTGGAGGAAGAATTAAAGAAATTGAATGCTCCCAATCACAATATTTATCTTTATCATATGAAGATCCAGTACCGTGAAGCCATTCAGAGAGAGATCGCGATGATAAGAGATAGGGATATTCATGTCCTCGAAGACGGAGAGGTCATTCAAATCTGAATTTTTTTGATTAGGTTACTCACAGATATCCCGGGGCGAGCCTTGGACACGCTTTTCGCACTAGGCCTCATGGAACTAAACCAAAGACCCTTCGACCCGTATCACTCGTCCAGGGTCAATTCAACTGAGTCCTTTTTCCACGGCACAGCCTTGAAAGAGACCGGGGTTCATTGAATCAAATGCAGGCGCCTGTTGAACATCTCGATGGATTAAAAAGGTTGGACATCCGTTTCAGCCTTGATCCTATATCGCGGTTCCTTGAACGTCTGAATAATCCCCAGGACGCATACGGGACAGTTTTGGTTGGCGGAACCAACGGGAAGGGCTCCATTGCGGCTATGGTAGCATCGGTTATGTCCCGCGGTTTTCGCGTTGGTCTCTACACATCTCCGCACTTGATCGATGTCCGGGAGAGGATAAGAGTCGACGGCGACATGATATCGCAAGAGGAGATGGATGCGTGG
>CAITLA010000258.1 GCA_903893135.1 uncultured Syntrophaceae bacterium
CCAACAGGCAGGAATCCGACAAACCATTCAGTCCAGGAAATGCTTACTTGCGCCGTCTTATTTACCAACTCAAGGGCCAGCAGGTTCGGGGCCAAAGACGTGATGAACATAGAACTGGTCACACAGGTAGTTGCAAAGGCCGTCCACATGATGTATGCGCCGATCTTGCGGGTTGTCTCCCCCGGAGCAGAACCGTAAAGGCCTGGGATGTTGCGGATGATGGGAAAAATCGTGCCCGCACTCCGGGCGGTATTCGAGGGGGTGAAGGGGGCGATAATAAGATCAGAAAAAGCTATCGCATACCCTAAGCCCAGCGTACTCTTGCCTAAGAACTCCACCAGGACCAGGGCGATGCGTTTGCCAAGCCCTGTCTTTTCATAGCCCAGGGCGAACATGAATGCCCCGAATATGAGCCAGACCGTCGTATTGGAAAAACCGGATAATGCCCACCTGATTGAATCAGAAGGCTTTGGACCTGCCAGTCCCAGAACCGCTACCAGGAAAACGCCTATAAACCCTATGGCGGCAGCCGGAATAGGCTCCAGTATCAGAGCAAGTATGACAGCAGTGAAGATGGCAAAATAATACCAGGCGGTCATAGTCAGCCCCTGGGGCACCGGGAGCAATGCGATACTGATGCCCAAGAGCAGCGGCAGGATAGATTTCCAGATGAGCGATTTCATTTTAGCCTCCTTGTGTTGCTGACTTGAAGTGATGGATAGAATTCAGTGAGGATGAAGCACCATGAGACCCTCCAACGCGTTTCTATATTTCCGATTACCAGCAATTTTTCGACTACCGATAAGTTTATAATAATAAGAAATGCAATTCAATAGGGTCTATTAGCTCCGCTCGACAAATTCAACAATATTTCCATCCGGGTCTTTTACCATGGCGATGCGGACGCCCGGTCGAATATCTGTTTCCGGCAACGTAAATTCAATACCCTTATTCTTGAGTTCAGAACAGATTTGGGAGATATTCTTTATGACGAAAGTCACGTAACGAAATCCCAATTGATTTTCCAGGCCGATGGTTCCCCGGGGAGGAACAGTTTTCGGATCGATCAATTTGAAGTCGCTGGTACCGAATCTCAGCCGGTGCATGGTTCCAAACCATACCGGCGTGATTCCCACAAACTCCAATCCCAGGATATTCTGATAGAAGTTAAGACTGGCCTTGATGTCACTGACGATTATACCGAGATCCAACGAATCTTTCGCAGGCACTATCATTTTGTCGGGCTCCTTTCCCACGTGTTCGTGTGCCACAAATATGCCTTAAATATAACACATGTACCACATTCTAAGTAAGACTTCCGCAGCATTCGACTATTTTCAATCGAAGTTTCTTAAGAAATGGATGAACAGGAATTTAAACATCAGGGGCGGAAAGAGATAACGCGGTCATTTCACTCGCTGTGCTTCTCTGCGCATGGAATGCAGATAAGGTTCCCATCCACCTTACGAAGGCGAGTCTCCATCACACACTCGCCGCAACTGGCGCATGCCATCGACTTGCTGATCCTAGCGGGTTGGGGCTCATCGATAACGGCCTCGGCCCATGCTAAGAGATCCCCTTCCGGCGCCTCCAAGATGAACCTGGCACGTGCCGGTCGGTCCCCACGCAAATGCTCGGGGACTCCCTTCCCGTGGAAAACAACACGTACCGCCTTTTTTGACCTACGGGAATAAAGGGTATATACCTGCTTCCCGTAATCCCTGAAGATCATGTTCCCTTTTCCGAAAGTGCAACCGCTCACGCACTGGAGGGCATCCACTCCACAGGCATTGTTTTCGACTATCGCGACCAATTCCTCATCAGAAGAGCGATCCGCATTCAAAGCTCTCATGGCGGCGCAAGCCATCCGATATCCTATTGTGAGGCCGGGACATTCATGACCGTGGAAAGCTACTATGTCAGAATAATCCATGACTCATACCTCTTGCGTCATTGTCTGCCAGTTCGGGGCTGTTTTTGAGACAAGAACAATACAGCTCCACTATAAACAGGAAAGGGTGGGGAACCGCTCCCACCCTCTCATGTCTCATAAACTATGACTAAATATTTGCAGCTTTTTTCACCATAATAATAAATCACTTCACGGCAGCTTTCAATGCCTTACCCGCCGTAAACTTGGGGACCTTCTTGGCGGCAATCTTGATCGGTTTGCCGGTTTGAGGATTTCTTCCTGTTCTGGCAGCTCTTTTAGCAACAGAGAAAGTGCCAAAACCGACGAGAGTTACCTTGCCTCCCTTCTTCAGCCCTTTCTTGATTGCATCAAGGACGGCATTTACTACATTTACTGCCTCTGCCTTGCTGCAGGTACTTTTTGCAACTACATTGACGAGATCTTCTTTGTTCATTCTTCATCCTCCCTTTTTTAGTTTTATTCTCACTCCGCCATAGGCGGCAAAATCGATCCCTCAGGATCGATAACACCTTTTATGAACGTATATATAGATTTTGAGCGCAAAAAAAGCAACATTAAATCGTATCTATCCTAATATTTTTTTTGGGACGCATATAACCCTCGGGGCATTCGACGCCGCAACCAAAGATGCCTAAAGACGATCAGACACGCGAGAAGATCAGGCTACCCTGTATGGACAGCATAATATCGATCTCCTCCATAAAAGAACTCTTTAATGTGAACTGATTGAGATACCGGATAGGATGACACAGCGGAACTTTAGCTTGAAATTTGGTGCGTATAGTGGCAGTAGATCAGGAATCCTTTAAGCTCGCTCTTGTGTCAGGATCAGATACATGAACTATCTTGTAATCAGCAACGAAAAGAAAATTGTCCTGTTCACCTTTACAGCGCACTTCCTGTTTCATTTTTACGAACTGGTCTTTCCCGCCCTGGTGATTCCTCTCGTCCTTTCATTGAACATGAATCTTGAAGATGTTCTGAAGCTCGGCTTTCCCATGTACCTTGGCTTTGGTCTCTTCTCCCTGCCCTGGGGTATTTTTGCCGACCGTTTCGGCAACCGGATTGCTCTTATCATCTGCTTCTTCGGAACCGGCATCGGGGCAATAATGACGGTTCTTGCAAGCTCTCCCTTGCAAATCATGCTGTCTTTGGCTGTGATCGGCATCTTCGCCGGCATTTGTCATCCCGCCGGCATGGGGCTTATCTCACTGGGCGTGAAAAATCGCGGGATGGCCCTGGGGATCAACGCCATCGCCGGAAGTATCGGACTTACGGCGGCCCCCTTTCTTGCAGGGTTCCTGAACTGGGTTTCCGGATGGAAAACGGCGTATCTCGCCGCCGCTGTATTTGCGCTCTTCTGGGGCGTTGTGATGTTGTTTACCAAAATCGATGAAACCCCGCTCGTCCACGATCACGAAAAGAACCCGACTTTTAAGAAAGGCTATGGGGCTTACCTCCCCTCTATCATCCTTTTTTTCGCCGTCGTGACCCTGGGAGGCCTCGCCTATCGAATAAACATAGTGGTCCTGCCGGCCTACCTCGAATGGAAGGCGTCCTTTCTTTCGGAGTTCCTTCATTTCCAGGCGCCGTCAGCAATCACGATGGCTGCCGGCATGCTGACATCGGTGATCTATATAGTCGGGATTGGCGGTCAACTGTTCGGTGGGAAAATGGCGGACCGCTTTGAACTGCGCTGGTTGTACCTTATATTCAACGTCATCAGCCTGCCCTTCGTGCTCATGATGGCATATGGGACAGAGCAATTCCTTTTCATTGCCTCCGCTGTCTATGTCTTTTTTGCGTTAGGCATCCAGCCCATCGAAAACAGCCTCATCGCCAAATTTACGCCTCAAAAGTGGCGAAGCACAGGCTATGGTTTAGCGTCTGTCTTGATTTTCGGAGTCGGTTCTCTCTCGATCTATCTCGTCGGCTGGGTGAAGGATACATGGCATCTTGGTTTCGTTTATATCTTCTCCGGCATCATGATCATCCTGATTGTTGTGGGAATTATGCTCCTGTTGCGGATCACGCGGGACACCTCTTTTAAGAACTTCTGACCATCGAATCGGACATGTCAGAATGTCCTGTCAATAAAAGTATCAGCTTCTTGATGCAATATTGATTTTTCTATGTTAGCCTTCCACGCTAAATTGCAAACAGAGACAAGACAGAAGCTGCATGTTGAGAACGAGAGATGAATGATATCGATTATCAGCAGGTCATAAAGCAGCCACGTCTCGAAAAGAAGTATTCTGTCTTTCTCCTATCGGAACTGTTCCGGCACCTTATAAAGGCCGCCTGACCAAGCCACAAGATCGTCCATGGATCGGGCTGCAAGGAGAGAAGTGTTCGCCTGACCTACATCGATCCCCAGGTCCTCCGGCAACTGAACGACCTTACGCCTTCTTAAATCTGCCGTCTCGTCAGCTTTGGCCTTCTTGCCGAGGTCCGTGTCGCCGGCAACGGCCTTTATGGCAGCCTCTCTCTCCGCGAGTGTCGCGCACTTGTGGAGATGGGCGATTCCTTTCTCGGAGACAATCTGCGTGACTGCGTCGCCGTAAATCATGACGGGCGGCACCTTAAGACCGGCCCGCTTCATCAGCTCCCAGGCGTCAAGTTTGTCAACGAAGCACTGGATACCCTTCGGCCCACGTGTCTCCAAGATCTGGACGACGAGTTTGCGGCCACGGGGCATATCGCCAATAAGGCCTGCCCGCATACCGCTCTCCTGCCCTACCTTGACCCAGGCGTCGCTGGAATGGCGCCTGCCGGGCGAGTCGCAGCCCATGTTGGGTGCGCCCCCGAAACCGGCGATACGGTCGGCTACGGCAGTGGAGCTGTTTCCATACCGGTCGATCTGAAGTGTGGAGCCCACGAAGGCATCCACGGCATAGTGCCCGACAGCCTGGCAGAAGGCCCGGTTCGACCTGAGGTTCCCGTCTGGTCCCACGAAGAAGATATCCGACCGGGCCGACACGTAGTCCTCTGTTCCCACCTCGGAACCAAAGGAATGGATTGATTCCACGAATCCCGCTTCAATGGCGGGGATCATGGTGGGATGAGGATTGAGGGCCCAGTGGGTGCATATCTTACCCTTTAGACCGAGCCGCGCGGCGTAGGTGGGAAGAAGCAGCTCGATGGCCGCTGTGGCATAGCCGATCCCGTGGTTGAGGGAACGCAGTCCGTATTCCGCATAAATCCCCTTGATCACCATCATGGCCGTGAGGACATGCACATCCCTGATCTGGGCCGGGTCCCGGGTGAAGAGGGGCTCGACGTAGCACGGCTTTCCCGTAGGGATGACGAAGTCGACCCATCCCCCCGGAATGTCGATCCGGGGCAGCTTACTTGTAACCTTCTCCACCTGTGCCACAACTATGCCCTGTTTGAACCGCGTAGCCTCCACGATGGCGGGCGTATCCTCCGTGTTGGGGCCTGTGTAGAGGTTGCCGTCCTTGTCCGCCAAGACACCGACTACCAGGGCGACTTGCGGTGTGAGATCGAGAAAATAGCGGGCGAAAAGCTCGAGGTAGGTATGAATCTCCCCGATCTGCATCTTCGATTCATTCACAAGCCTTGTTACCTGCGCAGCCTGGGGACCGGAAAATGAGAAATCAACTTTCTTGGCGATCCCCCGGACGAATATCTCGCAGTGGGCAGGGAGTGCAATAACCGACTGGACCATATGAAGTCCGTTCACCTTCGCAGGATTGACATTACAGAGACAATCGGCCAGAAACTCGGCCTGTTTCTGATTGTTCCCTTCCAGGGCCACACGGTCTCCGGGACGGATAATTGTCTCCAGGAGGGCAACGGCGCGGGAGGGCTCTACAATCTTGCCTTTGCCCCCTTCCGTCAGTGCCTTCGCCTTGGCCATCCGCGTCTTGTATTCCTTCTTGCGGCATTCCCAGTCTTCTCTCGCATGTATAATCTGTGCTCCCATAAGTTCACCTCCGGGGATGTGAAAAAAATGGTGCCCCACTCTCGATGTGCGGGACACCATTCTCATTAACAACGCATGACTAGCTCGTCTTTGTGTGGAAGACGTTATCGAGATGTTCCTTGTCAGGCATATCGCTTGCCGTCAACTTGCAGATGATGAAATAGGCGATGAGAGATATGATGAAGCCCGGTATAATTTCGTGGATATCCTTCATGCCGGGAAGGACAAATCGCAGGCCGAAGCGCCAGATTATGGTAGTGGCGATACCGATGATCATGGAATAGAAGGCGCCTTTCCCAGTTCCCCACCGCAGGAAAAGGCCGCCAAACACGGCCGGGAAGAAGCCTGCCGTAAACACGGCCCCCGAAAACGCCGTCAGTTCCACAATACCGGCAGGGGGGTAAAGTGCAAGAACAAAGACGATACCGCTGTAGATCCACATTAACCGTTTCGTATAACTAACCTGCTTCTGCGGAGACATGGGCTTTACAACTGCCCAGATGTCGCCAACGAAGGCTGTGCCGACGATGATCGATACGGCTGCGAAGGAAGACATGCCCGCGGCAAAGAGACCCGCCATGACGATCCCCGTTACCCAGGGATTTCCGAATTTCGCCAGCATGAACCCGACAACTTCGTCCGTGTGCTTGATGAGATAGGAGGCTTCCTGGTCCGTAGCCATACCATGGACGAGGGCGCCGACCGCGAAGACGCAGGCAAGGGAAATGCCCAGGAAGATCGGGGTGGCGATCATCGCGAACTTCATGCTTTTCGCGTTGTCAATGGAGTAAAACCGGATCAGGCAGCGTGGTTCGGAAATCTGTTTCATCCCGACGGCAAGGCCGATACTGGTGATGTATGCGAAAGAAACGAGGGTGCAAAAAGTCATGAGGCCGTTTCCTATGGGCTGGCCTTTTGCCGTCAGGTGCGCCGTATTGGCGACGCTGTACATGAGAGGTTCCCAGCCGCCCACGTACATGACCGGAATCATGACCATGAGAATGGCCACAAAGAACATCATCAGACCCTGCACGGCGTCCGTCCAAAGGACGCTGTACATGCCACCCAAGACTGAGTAGAGGGTCGTAATAAAAATAACCAGAAATGCCCCCCAAGCGTACGGTATGCCAAGGGTGGAGGTCAACAGATGGGCGCAACCCTTGGCAATCGCCGTCATGTACCATAGGGTAGCAAACAGGATGATAAGAGCTGAAAATATCCTGAGGGCCTTGGAGAATGAGCTCTTATAACGGTAGTCAAAATAATCCGGAATTGTGACGGAGCTCAGCTTGGCCGTCTGTACCCTCATCCTCGGACCTAAAAGGAGCCAGGAGATCATGCAGAAAACCGTCCAGTAGAAGCCGACCCACGCCCAGGACAGACCCGCCTGAAACGAGAACCCCGCCTGACCGATGTATGTATTTGTGCTGATGAATGTAGAAAAAAAGGCAAGTGAAATGGCCCAGCCAGGTATTGACCTCTTGGCGACATAAAAGGCATCGACATCTTCAGCAGCCCTCTTCTTAAACCACTGGCCTATGCCCAGACAGCCCGCCGTATACAAAATCATGATGACTAATATTGCCCAATGTTTCGCCATGTATTCCATATGACTGTTCTCCTTTTAAATAAAAAACAACCAAGGTATAAACGACCCCCTGTGGAGCAGGCAGCCGCAATTCCGTAGCATTGCGGATCAGCCCACACTGCACGAGCCTCCCTTTTCGTCATCATCTTCTTCTTCGCCATGAAACACTATCTTCATTCGTGAAACGATGATCGCATTGATGACAGCAAGAAGGATGATTCCCACATAAGCCATGCCTGTCAAAAAATCCATAACCACACCCCCTTAGTCAGATTAGCTTTGAAATGTTAGACCATAGCTCCCAGAAACTTCCCTCGACCTTGCCTCTCCTATGATAATAAATCTCTTATCTTCATTCCGGACTCGATAAGCCTGCCCCTTATTCCCGCGCATACACGCCCATCAGTGCGCCTTCTGCCAGAATGTGTCCCTTCATAGCCGCAACGAGCTCGTCTTTTTTTGCACCTTCCTTCAGATTTGTCGGCCCATCCAGGGCATAAACCCTGAAGAAGAAGCGATGCTCGCCTGCAGGCAAACAGGGGCCGGAATAGCCCACCTGATCGAAGTCATTCTTGCCCTGCCTGGCGCCGAAATCGAGCTGCCCCGTCCTGGCTACGGATTGAGGCAGATTCGTTATATCGGCAGGAATATCATAGATTACCCACTGTACCCAGTTGCCCGTCGGATTATCAGGTGTTTCACAGATGATGGCAAAAGACTTTGTACCTGCCGGGGCATTTTTCCACTCTAAGGGAGGCGATATGTCCACGTCGTCACAGGTATACTTGTCTGACATCGACTTCGCGTGACCGAAGGCTGTGCTTTTTACCTCCAATGAAGCTACTTTCTTCGCATCTTCACCTGACCTGGAGCAGGAGACGAACATCAGAAGAATTGATATCATCACAGTTATCACACAGAAAACGAAATGTCTCTTGAAATGCATCTGTCACTTACCTGCCTTTATAGTTATTGTATTACTGTTCAGATATATGCTGAAACTACCCGGGACGATTATTTTTATGACGATACCTACTTTCTTACTGCAGTGGTTTTCCCCTTGACAACGAATTATAACTACCCCCTTTTACTGCCGGCGAACGGGAGAAGAAACTTTTTCAGGGATAAGGCGAGATTTCTTATATCAATATTTGTATTCCGAATCAAGTGCGAAACAGAGATTTAAATTGCCACGCATACGTGAAGAGACTACGAGCTGAAATCTCTATTTCGCCATTTTGAGCTAAAACCCGGCAGAAAAGTTTCCGCAGGCGTCACGGCATCTCAAGGGCAAAATTAAAAAACTTTAAATTTGTCATAAAGTTAGCTGGGCAGATCACCGATAATATGATAAAGGAAGGCAACGATATTAATGGAATGTAACTTGCGGTTCGACATGCTGTCGATACGTAGTTGCATATTCTCATGTTCAACAAGGTATTTCAGACCTCCATGCGTCTTTGTGGCTGTCTTAGCGGCTCTTGTTTAACTATGGCTGAAAAACCGGAGCCATTGAGGAAATCGATATGCAAGGTATAACTATTTATATCATAAATGGGGTCTTATTGCTGGGTGCGTGTCTACTTTGCATTTCCTTTTTCCCAATACAGCGTCTCGTTGGACAACTGCCTGAGGGGGCGCTGAGAAGAAGATGGTATGACCTAAGAGCGCTGATCCTCTTTTTCATCATGGGCTATGTGTGTTTCACTTTCCTCTATTGGATGGAATACAATGACGCCTTTAATCTCGTTGTACCGGCTGTATTCTTTCTCGGCGCCGTTTTAATACTATTTGTCGGTACACTCGCTCTGCAGACGGCCATCGAAATAAAGCGGATGACCGCCCTTCAGTATGAAAACGTCACTGACCATTTGATTGGCATCCACAACCGCAGGTATCTGGACAGGAGAACGGACGAAGAAATTTCCAGGGCTCGCAGATATGATACGCAGCTCTCCATGCTGCTGCTTGACATTGACCACTTTAAGATCGTCAACGACAATTACGGACATCAGATTGGAGACCGCGTCTTAATGAGCCTGGGCCAGCTGCTTTTCAGGGAGGTACGAGATACGGATATCGTCGCCCGTTACGGGGGAGAAGAGATTGCCGTCCTTGCACCGCACACCTCAGTCGCAAGCGCGATTGAGTTGGCTGAGCGATTGCGCCGATCAGTGGAAAAATCAATCATGGTTCCGGCTAACGAATATGAGAAAAGACAGGCCATTACTATAACTGTCAGCATCGGCGTTGCGGGATTGGATAAGCAGATTGTTGATCATCCGTCCCTTATTCATCGAGCCGATAAAGCCCTCTACGGGGCCAAGCAACAGGGGCGCAATAGGGTCGTTGATTTTGATAGCTTAAAGGAATCGTCATAAGAGCCTCTCATTGGTATGAAAGGGTTACGCCAATCTGAGAAGAAGACCCGTCCCGCATATTCTATATCCGTGGAATGGTAGTTTTATACGAGTATATGAACAGTATTTTTCTGGTACTGTATTTACGGCAATAGCCTATTAAACGAGCAAAATAAAAATGAATGAGGAGAAAAGGTGACAAATAATACGGTCAAGAAACTGTACGTAGATGATGCCGGCATGGTGACGTTCTTCTGTCCGAAGTGCGGTGATTCACGGAAGCAATCCGTGGATAAGTATAGAGATGTTACAGGTTTGATAAAAATGAGTTGTATTTGCGGAAATGCCACTGAGGTAAAGCTTGAATTCAGAAAATTCTTCAGAAAAGATACAGAACTTCAAGGATTATACTACAGAACCACTCCTGATGGTCATTGGGCGAAAATGATCGTAAGAAATCTGTCCATGGTGGGGTGCAAGTTTGAAATGATTAGGAATGACCTCTTAGAGGAAGGAGAAGAAATAAATATCCAATTTACGTTGGATGACCCGAGAAGCTCCATTATCAGAAAAAAAGCCGTTGTATCTTTAGTCGAAGGACGTTCCGTCGGCTGTAAATTTTGTGATCCTCCAGGTTACATCGATTCAGAAATTGGTTTCTACCTAAGACAAGCCTAAATAGCATCGTCCGTCATCTCGCCTGGATACCTTTCCTCTATCCGTCATTATTAACCTTCCAGATTAATGCTTGACATTGGTGTCAGATAAGATTATATTACAGCAGATGGTTTTGGTTCATGTCCCCAGGGGCTGACGAAGGCTCTTTGGGGATTTTTTTTAACGTAAAAAAGATTTACTTAAGATGTATGATCAATTACTGTCGAGGACAGGAGTAGCATAGCGAAGCAAAGTAAGAACAAGTTTATCAAGCGCAAAAAAGAACTCGTGCGCATGCGAAACGCGAAATAAAAAATGGCGAGGAGGCAGGGTGAGAAGAATAGAACGACGGAGTCCGACGGATCCCAGGTATTCGAACAGCCCAGGGAGACCTCGAACAATTGAGCATCAGCAATCAATCATCCGTCCCAAGGTTGTACTTGGCAATAAAGAGAAAAAAGGAATAACAATGAATTTTGAGTCGTTTAATCTACACCCCCACATCGAATCAGGTATCAGGGCTTTCGGCTATACAGAGCCCACACCGATTCAAATACAAACTATACCTCCCATTCTTCAGAAAAGGGATGTCATGGGACAGGCACAGACCGGAACAGGAAAAACCGCTGCCTTCGTCCTTCCAATCCTACAGCGCCTGATGGACGGGCCGCGGAAGCGTATCCGGGCGCTAATCATTGCACCGACGAGAGAACTGGCGGAGCAGACGCATGAGGCCATCGGTCATCTGGGCCGCTATACGAAACTGAAGAGCGTCACAATCTATGGAGGCGTGAACCAGAACCTCCAGATCAGCAAGCTCCGCAGCGGAGCGGATATTGTTGTGGCCTGCCCCGGACGTCTGATCGATCTTATGGATAAGGGCGTGATCGATTTATCCCGCATTGAAGTGCTTGTCCTGGATGAGGCGGACCGAATGTTCGACATGGGATTTCTGCCGGATGTCCGGAATATTTTGAAGCGTCTGCCCGTTCAGCGGCAGACTCTTCTTTTCGCGGCGACCATGCCCGATGATGTCCGTGACCTGGCAGAGAGCATCCTGCGCAATCCCGTCACCGTTCAGGTCGGCGAGGCTGTCCCGGTATCTACTGTCTCCCATGCCATCTATCCTGTCGATCCTCACCTCAAGACACCTCTTTTGATGAAGATTCTGGACTGCACGGACATGGCGTCCGTGCTCGTCTTTACGCGCACCAAGGACCGAGCGACGCGCCTGGCGAAGCAGATGAAGAGATCCGGGTTTCTTGTGGCCTCGCTGCAGGGCGATCTGCCCCAGAACAAACGGCAGGAGGCGCTCAATGGTTTTCGCAACGGCAAATACCGGGTACTCGTGGCCACCGACATTGCAGCCCGCGGCATCGATGTTTCCAAGATATCACATGTGATCAATTATGACATGCCTGACACGGTCGATGCCTACACGCACCGCATCGGACGCACCGGCAGGGCCACCAGAACCGGGGATGCCTTCACATTTGTGACGCGCCCGGACAGGGCTTTTGTATGGAGCATCGAAAATGTTCTTGGTGAAAAGCTGGAAAGGCGGATATTGGCGAATTTCGATTACACGATACCAGCGCCGGCCGCCGGCAAGGGATCCGGCCGCTTGCGGCGCTCCGGTCAGCGACCGGGCTTAACAGAAGTTCAGAAAGAAACTCCGGCACGACATGCCCACTCTTCCTCGCCGGCTTCGCGGCCCGCTTCAGGCGCGAGGAGAGGACGGAAGGATCTTTCCCAGTTCCCGTTTCTTGTTGATTCGCCCCAAATGAAATCGCGCCGGTCCCACGGCATGCGTTAGTCGCGCCTCTTTTCAGCGGATCATCAACGATCCATTGTCATCTGGTTACATACAGGAAAGAGGCATGCTGATTTCTGATCGGGGTTTATCCTTAACTCCGGAAGCATTATCTTCCCAATGCAAAGCCTTTGACATTCAAATACATCAGGGCATTCCACAGGAGTAAATTTACTCATCTCTCCAAGAGAGATGAGTACTCTTTTCCACACCCCTTTTTCATCACTTCCTTCATCTAATATTGTCTTCACGATTCTGCCCATCCATAACACATTCCATGCATAAATTATCTTGACAATGGTTTGACATCAAACTATATTGCCTCCATGAAAAAGGAGCACATCATTTTTCTGATCGGGCGAATCCAGTACAAGGCCAATCGGTTTCTCTCCCAAGAAATGAAGGCCCATCATATCAAAGGATTGGCCCCGTCCCACGGCGAGATACTGGGTTCCCTGATGGCGCGCGGGCCATTACCCATGTCCGAAATTGGGAGGATTATCGACAAGGATAAATCCACAATCACAGCCCTGGTGAACAAATTGATTAAACGGGGTTATGTAGAAAAAAAGAGTGAACCTGCCGACAGTCGTATTAGTCTTATTGCCTTAACGCGAAAGGGCATGGCATTGAAGCCCCACTTCCAACTCATCGCTAAGAAATTGCGGGCTCATTCATACAAGGGGGTCTCGGACGACGAAAGGGAAACATTGGTTAATCTGCTCACTAAACTCAACACTAACCTTTAATTTTCTTTCTGTAAGAATTTGATGCCAAACTGTTATTACTCCGGCAATAATATATGTCAAACTCGTCATTCCCGCGAAAGCGGGAATCCAGAATTGGACTGGATGCCGGATCAAGTCCGGCATGACATTTGATATGTTTAATTGCCGGAGTAATAACAATCAGGATTGAATATCCAAAAAAACAAACGAGGAGGAAGCACATGCAGTTCGACAACATTATTTTCCAAAAGGCCAATCAGGTTGCTGTCATCAAATTTAACCGGCCAAAAGCGTTTAACGCAGTTAATGTTGAGTTATTCAGCGACATCATCAGGGCACTCGAAATCTGCGCAGACGACAGGGATGTAAAGGTGATAGTACTTACGGGAGAAGGCAAGGCCTTCTGCGCGGGAGGCGACGTGGCGCTCTTTGAAAGCTCACCCGATATAAGCGAGACACTGCGGCAACTGACGAAGTTCTTGCATTTTACGATCGTCGGCATCCGCCGCACTTCGAAGCCCGTCATTGCCATGATCAACGGGACGGCTGCCGGGGCGGGAGTGAGTATTGCCGCCGCGTGTGACCTCAGGATATGCGCTTCATCCGCGAAGTTCAGGCAGGCTTACACTTCCATCGGGCTGATTCCTGACGGCGCATGGACCCTACTGGTTCCACTACTGATCGGATTTAGCAAGGCGTCAGAGCTGGTGTACATGGACCCTGTATTCGATGCCAGGGAGGCCCTCCAAATGGGACTCGTCAATAAAGTGGTCGATGACAGCGAGCTTGAAAAAACTACCATGGATATTGCGCTGAAGCTTGCCTCGGGCCCGACAATATCTTACTCTATCGTGAAGGAAAATTTTAATAATGCCCTCTTCGGATTGCTGGAGCGGCAGCTCGAACTGGAGCGGCGGGGACTGATCTGGGTTGGCAAAACAGCGGACGCGAAAGAAGGGATAGCCTCTTTTATAGGAAAAAGAAAACCCAGCTTTAAGGGGCAGTAGATCCACTGAGAAAGCTTGTGCTTCCCATTGCCGGCAATAATTTCGCAATTACACGATTGATGCGCATACTAACATACTAAATGAGCCGTCTCATCGCCGGGTGGGCGGCTCATTATTTCCATCCGCAATTCACCAATTCCAAATGTCCATTGATTCGTGCCGTCAAAACTCTCAGCCTACTCCCCATTACCCCTTGCAATTGCCATTTTCTGATGATCCGAGGAACCGAAATGGTAGAACCATACCCCGAGATGTGCGATCGTGGCAGTTTGTCCAACTGCATTTAGAGATTGCAATTTTTCATATTCTTATGAGATAAACTGGGTGGGGGAACAGGCTTCCGCGTCATATTTGGAGAGAAAAGAGATATCAACCTTAACTGTTTTCTCATGCGAAGAGGTATATAGGAGAGGTTAAAATGAACATCTTCTTGATCCTAATCCTTGCTGCTCTGGTTATAACTCTTTTTAATATATCATCGCAGAGAAAAAAATCACGCCGGAAACCACCTCACCGTGCGGCTGATACGGGAAAACATCATAAAGAGAAATCGCCGACGCCGTCTCATGCCAAGGCTCAGAGTGCGGAAGCGCAACGAAAAGCCTTCCTGGAATCTTATCCCGTACTAAAGGAAGTCTCCTATACCTCTGTGGCTGAAGGTGTTGCTCCAAGATCGATAGAGGATCTGAGTCCGGACGTCATAGAAACGGTCAAAGAAAAAATCTCCACCATTAAGCCCATCCCTGTAAATTATTTAAAACTGATGAACCTCTTGAGGAACCCGGAGTCGAACCCGGGAGAGATTACATCAGTTACCGCGACAAACCCCGTTTTTTCCGCCAGGATTCTGCGGGCGGTGAATTCCGCATATTTCAACCGTCCCGAAAAGATAACGTCGGTAGGCAGGGCAATAAGCCTTTTGGGATATAACAGCGTAAGGGCATTGGTTCTGCAGGAGACACTTAATAACGTAATGCCCCAGGAGCAATACGGCAATGCTGATGTATACAGCAAGACCTGGGCCCACTCTGCCGTGGTTTCCGTCTGCTCGGGACATCTCGGCAAGAACATATTTCAATTCTCCGAATATGAAATGGGCACGATGGGACTTCTCCATGACATAGGCAAGTATTTTATTCACACGCTAAAACTGGTGGGCGAGGGATCGACTGAATCGCCGGTCATGATAAGGGAGGAGCAACAATACGGAATAAACCATGCATCTTTAGGAAGCCTTGTTGCAGAGAACTGGCAACTCTCGGATAGCATCGTGAAAGGCATCGAATACCATCACTATCCCTCATTTTTCCCTCCCGAATCGATCCCCGAACCTTATAGAAGAGAGGCCTTCATAATTTGTCTGTCAGACCTGATCTGTAAAGCATTGGGATACGGCGCTAATGATGATGAAATACTGCCCATCAGAGATGAATACTATGAAATGTTTAAGATGCAGCCTGACCTTGAGGAGAATGTCACACCCCGCCTGATAAAAGAAATAGAAAAAGCGCACGTCACCGTGCAGTCCTACATCCAGACGCAATGACCAGGTTCAAGGTATACGTTAGACCTGCGGTAATGGTGGAGGCGGCGGGAATCGAACCCGCGTCCGAAAATATTCCACTGCAGCTTCTACATACTTGTCCTCTGTTTTAATCTCACTCTCGACAACTCCCGGAGGCAGGATTTATTGAGAGCCATCCCTTTTGGTTTTCGCCCTTTTCACTTCGGGAAAATGAAATCAGCTATCCTGCCTTTATGACGCCCTGATCTGATCCGACAGGCGGGATCAGTAAGACGTAGCCGTCTATGCGGCTAAAGCGTAATCGAAGTTCTTTGCGCTTAAATGTTTCCTACCTGTTTAACGAGGCCTGGTAGGAACCTCGGTATGCCACTACAGTTTCCATATCCCCGTCGAAACCTTTGCGCCCCCATAATGGAGTGGATATAGACTGTGTCTTAATATAGGTCTTGATGGAGTTTTAGTCAAGTGAATTAGTCGCTGTAGAAGAGGACAGAGATTGCCACGCTCACTGCGTGAGCTCGCAATGGGTATAAATATAGGTAATGTGTTGGTGGGAGAGAGATATAATTGTTGAAAGTTTAATATATTTGATAGCTTATCATTGAGCATAGAAAATAATATTAAACTGGTTCAATATTATGAAAAAAAAGTTGTTTAAGATGC
>CAITLA010000259.1 GCA_903893135.1 uncultured Syntrophaceae bacterium
GGGCTTCAGATTTCAGGCTGACAAAAAATTACGTTATGCGGATAGAATTTTTTCCGCCTCTTTCCGGTAAGCATCCATTACGTAAGGTATACCCGATATCTTGGCAGCTTCCTCCGTCAGCGACATCAGATCTTTTTGTGATACGAGTGAGAGGTTGAAGTTTCTGCTCCCTGCCATGAGCTGCTGCAACCCTGCCTTGAACTTCTGGCTGAAGGTATATAGACCTATGGCACCAAACGGAATATTTTTCAATTCCTTGCCATATTTTTTCTTCAGTTCCTCGTAACCCACGAAAATCTCTTCCACGGTATTGCCGTACTTGGAAACCGTCTTGGGAAGGTCTTTGGCCTTTAACCATTCTCCGATGTTTTTGCCCACCATACCGGGTATCATGAGGGCTCTACCCATGCACACGGCTTTCACGTAGGGACTGCCCATTGCTATCGCCTTAAACACACCATCTTCTGAAGAGAAGCCACCGGCAATGGCGATATCAGGAACCCTGATTTTCCTTTTCGTTAATTTATCGCAGAACTGCTGTGTCAGGCTCTGGATATAGAATGTGGGAATGCCCCATTCAGTCATCATCGGCCAGGGACTCATGCCCGTACCACCCGGTGCCCCGTCTATCGTCAAGAGATCTATCTCTGCCTCGGCACAGTAGCGCAGGGCCATGGCAAGTTCAACAGACGAATAGGCTCCCGTCTTCAAGGTGATCCTCTTGAAACCTACTCTTCGGAGCCTTTTCACTTCATCAAAAAATCCATCTTCGGTCACAAAACCGAGCCGCGAGTGTCTCTCAAATTCCTTGATCGCCCCATCTTTGAATGCCGCCTGATTCTCAGACAATGTCGGATCAGGCAGGACGATATACCCTCTCTTCTTCAGCTCGAGTGCCCTTTCCAGAGAATTGACCTTGATTTCTCCACCGATACACTTGGCACCCTGTCCCCATTTCAGTTCAATCGTATCCAGTTTATGTTTATTGAGTACGTATTCGGCCACGCCAAACCTCGTATCCTCAACATTCATCTGAACAAGGATCTCCCCATATCCCTCGTTATAGCGTTTATATGTTTCAATACGTCGATCCATTTCCGGCGATTTCTTGACCTTTCCCTTGCCGTCAAGCTCAAGCCCGGGGTCAATCCCGCAAACATTCTCACCACAGACAATGGTGATTCCGGAAATAGCGGCGCCTACAGCAAAATGTTCCCAGTTCTTGCGGGCAATCTCTGTAGAACCCAGGGCACCCGTAAAAATCGGGAGTCGCATTTTCACCTTTTTCTTCCATCCGTACTCGGTTTCTGTTTCCACACCTGGAAACACTGCCGTATCAGGACCGGCCTTGACACCCTTCGGCAAACCCTTTGCCCCTACAGCATAACCCTGAATGCTTAGATGAGAATAATCAATGGGATAGTTCTTATCAGCTCCGGCAGTCATTTCGCCAAAGGTTATGGGATAGAGGACTTCACGACCTCTGAATGTCGATAGCCATATCTCGCAACCTCCTCTGCAGCCATCGACACATCTCGTACAGATTCCCGACATGGGTACTACATCTCTCGAACGGTTAAATGTCCCCGTCGCTTCATTCGCATTTGGCCTTCTAAGATTCATGTTTTGCTTCTCCTTCCTTTTGGTATTATTTGAGATACTTTTATTAGTACTGAATGAACTACTTGCTGTATTTACCTCTGCAAATTTCTGAAAATCTGCGAAGCTCCTGATAATCCATTACTGCAGCCATGCCACGGTTTTCCGTCTGTATTCCCGCTTCCTGTGCACAGGCAATTGGGTTGAGTCCCCCCGTAAGAATAAGTCCCACTTTATTTAAATCCACATGCACCTGACACACCGGTTCGCTTACGGCGCCAATCAATAGAATGCCGCCGATTCTCGCTTTATTGAGCTTGGATACAAGCTCTTCGACAAGGTTCTTGCATGGCGCTGGAACCTCCCTGAAGTTGGCAAGAATTTTCCCTTCTCCCTTTCCAAGAACGCTTCGCACAGAAGTCATTTTTGCCATAATGAAGGTTTCCGACGGATCAAGGGAGGATCCGGAATAATAAATAAGCTCAACAAACCTCAGAGGCTTCCTGTCTTTTAGCTGTAGAATCCCCGCAAATTTTGAGTCCATGGGAATGCCGGCTTTAAGCAAAACACCGTTAATTACTATGCTGCATACCGTGGCAAGACCTATCTTACCTGCCGGCACGGTAACATTACCAAGCTGCCCATGCTCTCCCGAAACAGCAACAAGATCACTGACAGTCAGTCCCATTTCAAAGGCCGGTCTCATTGCCTTCAGGGCATTTTTGAATTGTTCTTTGGGGAAAAGTGAGATATTAACAGGGAGAAACCCTCTGCCACTAACTGGATCAAATGTTGTTTTGTAAGCCAGTATCTCGATGCGCGAGATGGCAAGCCCGATTTTATCCTGCACCATTGCGTTATTGACTTCGTCAACACCTTTGTCTGTTACAACCCTTCCTTCCCGTCTGCCCGCAAGACGAGTCAGCCCCTTTTCATCCATAAGTTTTAGGTGATAACGCACAGCTCTTTCACTCAGAATCACACCCGAATCCTGCATCCGCCTAGAGATAAGCCGGGCACCGACTGGCTGCCCACTTTCTTTAAGAAGTCGAAGAATAAGGACTGTTTTTCTCTCAATTCCTTCGGAATCAAAAAATTTTTTCATAAGGCAATCGGCAATTGTTTGCCGTCGCTTTTAACAAAATTATGCTTATTTGTCAACAATAATGTCCCATTGTCCCATTAATTTGTGCAAAATTGTCATATTCTTTCATAAATTGTCCTTTCTTTCCATATGGCTAATTTGATATAGTGTACATGATAATAAATAATTCTTTATGATTTTGCTTACTTGCCAGTAATTATTTTTTGCCAGAAAACAGCAGAACTGAAAAAATCACTTCTCGGGCAACATAAATGATCACAGGGAGGAAGGTCGCATGGTTAAAACAAGTCCATTCAGCATCGCCCAGAGACAATTGGATCAATGCTCAAGAATATTAAATCTGGAACCTGGCATTCATGAAGTGCTTCGGACACCTGTGCGCGAACTTCATGTATCATTGCCGGTGCGCATGGATGACGGCGCAGTAAAGGTGTTCCAGGCTTTCAGGGTCCAGTACAACGATGCAAAAGGTCCTACCAGCGGCGGAATCCGCTTTCATCCGGAAGAATCGATAGATAATGTTCGTGCCCACGCAGCATGGATGACATGGAAGTGTGCGCTTCTCGATCTACCCCTTGGCGGCGGAAAAGGGGGCGTTATCTGCAATCCCAAGGAAATGTCGCGGGGGGAATTGGAACGTCTGAGCCGGACATACGTGGATAGAGTATGGCAGATAATCGGTCCTGAAAAGGATGTTCCTGCCCCCGACGTATATACAAACCCACAGATCATGGCCTGGATGGTAGATGAGTACTCAAAACTCTGCGGAAAGAATCAGTTTGGCGTCATTACGGGAAAACCGGCGTCTCTCGGCGGCTCCGAAGGCCGCAGTGACGCCACGGCGCGGGGAGGCCTTTTTACTGTCAGGGAAGCAGCCCGGGAATGCGGCATTGACCTGTCACAGGCAACAGTGGCAATTCAGGGGTATGGCAACGCAGGCTACCACGCAGCCTGCCTTGCCACGTCCCTTTTGGGTTGCAGGGTATTAGCCGTCAGCGATTCCAAAGGCGGCATTTACGGAGAGGAGGGGCTTAATCCGGAAGCAATCGGCATCCATAAGGCAAAAACATCTTCCGTCATTAACTTCCCCGACACAAAATCGCTATCCAATGAAGAAATCCTGGAACTCGATGTGGACATCCTCATACCTGCCGCCATGGAAAACGTGATTACAGATGGAAATGCCTCGAGGATCAAAGCCAGGATTATTGCTGAGCTGGCCAGCGGGCCGACCACTACAGAAGCCGACGATATACTCCATAAAAACGGCATTCATGTAATACCGGACTTTTTGTGTAACGCCGGAAGCGTTACCGTATCGTACTTTGAAATGGTACAAAATGCTTATATGTACTACTGGGAATTGGAGGATGTACACAAGCGCCTGGATAAGAAAATGACAACGGCATACCATTCAGTCCTCAATACTTCCAGGAAGTATAATATCAATATGCGGCAGGCCGCCTATGTCGTTGCCGTCGAGCGTGTCGTTGAAGCGATGAAGCTTCGCGGCTGGGTATAAGTTTGTCCTGATCTGGAAATGATGATTGTAATAAATCGAAATCGGCTATTAAGAGTGGGCCGCTTCATAAGAGCCCTTTTTACTCAATATAACAGATTGCCTTCTGTATCTGCGGATCAGCTATCACTTTGGCGTATTTCCCTCCGGTCGAAGCAGGCACATCAATTACCTGCAACAGATTTTTGAATTTAACTGCATCCTGCAAAAGATCCATGAGGATGTTAGGTGAATTTTCGAAAAATTCATGATTGAAATCAGCTTCGGCGTCATTCGGATAGACTGGCACATAAATAATTCCGGCCTCGACCAAGTCCAGAAAAAAATGTGTGCCGTAGGAAAATTCAGGGAGGTGGCCCGCTTCCTCGCGGGCAACTTCTACAAGTACAGATGTATTGTTTATATCAGCGTAACTAACATTAACACCAAGATCGATGTTACTGCTTCCCCATCTGCCAGGTCCCATCATCATGATCTTGCCATTTACAATCACTGGGTGCTCATTGATTGATCCGACCACCCGGCCTAGGGATTTCTTTACATCCATGGACTTAACGAGGGCATAGCGCCTAGGATCGATATAGAGTATGTAGCGGATGTCTGAAATTGTCCCACCACTGATGGTACGATTGGCCTTGAACAATATGTGTTCCTTCGGCGTTTCATCGGGGAAGGTTACAGGACCGATCGATCCAGGCACGGTCATCGGCCGGCATTGCAGCAGATTGATCCGTATATGACTGCTGGCATCGACAGATGCGGTGAATTCTGTGTCAAGCGGGTGTCCATACGCCTTTTCAAGTCTGGCCAGCATGGCATCCATAATCTTTATGAAATCAGTACGACCGATCAGATTGTTAAATGTCAGGACAAGCTCCTCAGAGGAACTGTCCAGGCGTCCTGTGAAGGGGTCGATCAGATAGTCATCTTTCAGTAAAGACACGAGAAGGTGAAGATTCGGATAGTCCCGAGCGGCCAGGATGTCTGTCACAGACATGGTGACGAATTCATTTTTTTCCAAATCCAGGATATCCGCCTCCCATTGCGAATACTTTGCGATACGAACGCTATACTCCGGTCTGAGTTCCGGATGACTCACGGCTATCATCCTGGGATAGTCATTTCCGACCCTGTTCACCGCCCGCGTCCCCAGTCCGAAGACAAGACGGATCAATCCCTTTTTCGCATTTATGCGATCTGTCCAGGCATAAAGATTCCGCGAACAGGCAACCCCGGCGAGGCTCGGGAAGAAGTATTTTTTGTACGGCATTCCTGAAACACGCTGCACCAGGATAGCCATCTGCTCATCTCTGTCCTCCAGTCCCATGGCCCGCCGGTAAGACAGTGCGTCTGGGTTTGTGGCGCTGGCATAGACAAGTTTCACAGCCTTCAAAAACGCTTCCAGGCGCTCCCCGGAACTGCCCTGATTTGCGCAAAATTCACTGCGGTACTTGCCTGCAAAAGCATTGCGAAAACTATCTTCCAGAAGGCTGCTGGACCTGACAATAATCGGTGCCTGGCCGTAGTAATCCAACATGCTGCCAAACTGTTCAATGATCTCAGGAGGAAACTTGCCTTCCAGAAAACGCCTTTCCACTTCTTTAAATTCATCATGAGAGATATGGGAGCTGCGGGTCAGCTGCAGGCGGAGACGGAAAAGGTCATTATTTACCAGGAAGGTAAAGAAAACGTCGGACCCTATATAGAATGAATCGTGAGCTTCGAGGAATTGTGAAAAATCTTCATCACAGTCCCTATCAGCCAGGATACCCCTGGCCAGAAGCATTCCCGCTGCCTTTCCGCCAATCTGACCGGAGCCGATCAAGCGGTCCCTGATACCCAGAAGATCATTGATTTTGAAATAGGAGTCTGCCAGCTTGTTAAATTCGGGATGGCTCCCTATTATCATTCGTAAAAGCTCCTGCTTGAGGGCGGAAATCTCCGGTGTGGTTTCCTGCAAATCCTGCTCCGACTCCTGGTACTGCAGCAGTCTTCTGAATACGCTTTCCCACGGGGCTATCGATTTCGACATTATGTGGAGAGGTTGTCTGCTGGCCTTTACGGATACGGCGGCGGCATCCCCGCTGTGAAAGACAGGAATCAGGGCTCCTTCAGACATCATGTGAGGAAGAAACATCTGTGGAGAGTATCTGTCCCACACTTTCAGCGGATGGAGGTACATCATATCCTGTACGTGGTAGACGTCGATCAGCAACTGGGTTGTGTCTCTGATCCTCGCGACGGCGCTGTGGCCATGCTGACCGCGTGTCAATGCAAAATAGGCGACTGTATCGAGCTCAAAGAGATAAGGACATGTAACCTGGAAGAAGTTCGCCAGGAGCTCATCCGTTGCCCAACGGACGACAAGGGCAGAGAGATTATCAAATACGTAGAAGGTTTCTCTGCCAAATGATTCGATAATCTTGTTGACTTCCCCGCTGAAGGTATCGAAACCGACTTCCGGATTCAACTTGATGATGGTAAGGCCGGGTCGTGATTCAAGGATCTCAGGGTGAGGTGCAAAACGAAGATAGATGCATTTCCGCCCATCGCCAATAGCCTGATTTGCAAACGGCTCGGCGAAGAATTTATACTCTTCGAGATGGTCTACCTGCCATACGACATTGTCACCATAACGTAGACCCTGAAGCACCCCATCCAGAGAAGACAGGCCGCTTTTAATGGTTTTTGTTTTCATCGTGTATTTAATGAGCGTCCCTATAATGCTTTTACTAAATATATACGCATGACTGAAAATGCCAAAAACGAAGTCAACTCAAATATGCCGCATTTCCGAGGATCTACCTTCCGAAACCCCATATTTCAAGAAAAATGAATTTAAGAATACCACGTATTAAGGAGTAAGTTAATTTAAAAAAACTCTGCGAATTGCCTCTATCTAATGGAATATTGCCCAAGGAGTGATTTTAAAAAGGTATCGTTGATTGATAATTCGATGTTACCGAACATCGATTTCCAAAAGGAGGGATAATCTTGAGGCCACGATTCAAAAGAGAGTATCGGGAGACAGTACATTTACGGTACAGAAATGCCACCGGTCGGGAAAAAACCGCCATTATGGATGAATTCTGTGTCACCTGCGGCGGTCACCGCAAACATGCCATAAAAGTTCTCAAAGGTTCAAACGCATTACCAAACCAAAGGCAAAGAAAAGAGGGAAACCGTCGGTTTATCAGAATGAAGCAATCCGTAAACCCTTAAGGAAATCTTGCTTAAAGCTAATCTCCCCTGCTGCCAGTGCCTCACGGCAGGAACCTGAGTATTGGTCCTTTATTGCTATATTTTGTGGTCTTCCCGGATAATAACCCTGCTTCCTCCATGGATACTTGTGTTCCAATTTTTGGGAGCTTTAACGGATTTCAGTCGATCAAGTTCACCGATATTTTTTAGTCTCTGGTATATGAGTTGCCAGGCACAGGGTCGATCAGCTCGAACCTCACACCGGTCTTCCCTTGAACCCCCACAGGGACCGTTAAGCATATGCTTTGCACATCGGGTTATGGGGCATATGCCGCCGTATTCATGGAGAACGCATTTACCGCAGGCGATGCATTTTTCTGTCCAGGTTGCCCTTTCCTCGAGAATACCGATGAACTCCGTATCAAGGCCCGCATAAACCGGTTTGTCATATCGCTCGGCAATAGCCTGCACCCCCGCACCGCATCCAAAAGAAAGGACGACATCATTCCTGTTGATCGCATCTGCCGCCTTTTCTATGAAGATGTTGTCACACTGCCGCTCAATCGTGAGTTCTTCAACCTCAAAAGAGAGGTTCTTCAACCTTGAAGCTATGCGCAGCGCCGACGCGTTGATGCTGACTTCGCGCTCACCCCCGGCCAGGCAGACCGTTACGCACGTACCGCACCCCAACACCAGGATCTTCCTTTTACCTTTCAATATATCGACAAGTTCGGGAATGCTTTTCCTTTGTGCTACTATCATACATTCATCTCCGCATTTTTTGATTGATTAACTCTCCTTAACGGGCTTGGCCCAAGGTTCTTCAGCGTCGCCAGCATATCATTGATGTGATCGACAAGCGGCCTTGCCTGTGCCGCCGATACGTTGACCATTCGGATGCGTTCCTCCTCCAGGCCGGTCTCTGAGAGGAATGTCTGCGTATAACCGACCCTGCGCTTGGCCAGAAGATTACCTTCCGTGAAATGGCAACCGCCTTCCAGGCATCCGGCGATTAGAATTCCATCGGCGCCCTTTTCAAAGGCCTTCATGAAAAACTCCACCTCCAGCCTTCCCGTACAGGGTGTTCTTACAATACGAACATTCGTGGGATATTGCAACCTCATGGAACCGGCCAGGTCTGCGGCGGAATATGAACAATACTGACAGCAGAATGCAACAAGCAGCGGTTCGAAATTTTCATTACTCATAAGATGCCTCTACCTTAATTACAGTCGACAGTTAAATGATGCTCCAACAGATTATCCAGCATCATATCAAACTGTTCGGACTCAAAATGATTGAGTTGTATCGCACAGGCAGGACATTCGGAAACACATATGCCACAACCCATGCATTTTGCAGCGGTAATCTCGCTCTTGTTGTCAGCATTCACAAAAGGTGCGCTATAAGGGCAAACGTGGACACAGGTCATGCAGGAAATACACTTATCCTGGTCAACCTCAGAAACTTCCGCTCCGATGTCCAGGTGCGTTTTTGAGAGTACGGTAGCCGCTCGTGAAGCGGCGGCGCGGGCCTGAGAAATATTTTCGTCTATCATCTTGGGTGAATGGGCCAGGCCGCACAGATAGATTCCCTCAGTGGCGAAATCTACCGGACGAAGCTTGACATGGGCTTCTAAAAAGAAGCCGTCGGCATTAAGTTGTAATTTGAGCATATCCGATAACTGCCTGTTGCTGCCGGGTGCGTCGATTCCCGTGCTGAGGATGACATTGTCGGCCTCAATTTCAATAACATCATTAACATCAGGGCTTTCAACAGTAACTAGGAGACCGTTGTTGTGAGAGACAACGGGTTGTCTTTCTTCGTCATACCTGATGAAGACGATTCCGGCATCACGTGCCATCCGGTAATACTTCTCTCTGAAACCATAGGTCCTGATATCGCGGTAAAGGATATAAATATTGGCATCCGGATCTTTCTTCTTGATGCTCAGGGCATTCTTAACCGCCATGGAACAGCATATGCGGCTGCAATAAGGATGTTCATTATTGCGGGAACCGACACATTGGATCATGACAATGTTTTTGCCTTGCCCTTCAAATTTGTCCGCGTGGAGGAGTTGTTCCAGTTCCATTTGGGTGAGGATATTTTCAGACTCCCCGTAAAGGAATTCGCCTGTTTTGGCCGGCTCCGCTCCCGTAGACACGATAATGGCGCCACAGGATATTTCGGTCCTTGCGTTATCTCCCTGGCCGTTGCTCTTGCCTTTTTGCGCTATCGTCACTAAAAATTTACCGATATGTCCGTTGAGTTTAGTCACCTCACTATGGAGATAAACTTTGATGTTCCGGTGATTTTGTGTCCGGTCTAAAAGATTGGCGATAAAATCGCGGGTATTGTCGCTTTCCAGGGTGGAATGAACGTTCAGCGCCTGTCCTCCCAAAGCCCCTGATTTTTCAATGAGAGATACCTGGAATCCCTGATCTGCCAGGGAAAGTGCCGCAGTCATGCCACTCAATCCTCCCCCGATGACCAGACCGTCTTGGTTGATGGCCAGTGATTCTCCGGCAAGCGGTTTCAGGAATCTCGCCCGGGCGATGGACATTCTCACGAGTTCAATGGCCTTTAAGGTGGCGGCATCCGGTTCGGAAGAATGCACCCATGAACATTGATCCCTGATATTGGCCAACTCGAAAAGGTAGGGGTTTAATCCGGCCTCCCGCAGGGTTTCACGGAAAAGGGGTTCATGCGTCCGGGGGGTGCATGACGCGACCACCACCCTGTTGAGCCGGTATTCCTCGATCCGCTTTTTAATTTCAGAAAGACTCGCGTCCGAACAGGTATACATGGTATGTGAGGCAACAACCACATGGGGGTCGTTGGAAATGGCCTCGGTCACCTTTTCCACATCCACCGTGCCCGCAATGTTGATGCCGCAATGACAGACAAACACGCCAATCCTCGGTTCTTCATCCGTTACATCATGTTCTGTTGGATATTCTTTCTTCGTGATGAGGGTATTGCGCGCTTGCGACAGCAGTTCCATCGACATGGAGGCTGCGGCGCTCGCCTGTGTTACGGTTTCTGGTATATCTTTAGGTTCCTGGAAAGCGCCCGCAACGAAAACACCGGGCAGCGACGTTTCCAGAGGAGAAAAGCGGCTGGTTTTACAGAAGCCGAAATCGTTGA
Organism: uncultured Syntrophaceae bacterium; assembly: GCA_903893135.1. Classification (GTDB taxonomy): domain Bacteria; phylum Desulfobacterota; class Syntrophia; order Syntrophales; family UBA2185; genus Fen-1135. The sequence goes on from CAITLA010000259.1 coordinate 10,575, forward strand.
GTTCAATGCCTAGGGCCGCCATGCTCGCCGAAATGTTAGGTTTAGGATCCAATCCAACAGCCAGGACAACCAGATCAAAATCGCGTTCCACCTGCTTGAATTTCTCGTCCACATAGCGAAGCCTGATGTCCATTGATCCCGGAACCTGGATGGCACGGGAGGGAATGCTCTTTATATATTCTATATTTTCCTTATTTCTGGCGCGTTCGTAATATTGGTCGAAGTCTTTTCCAAAAGCCCTGATATCCATGTAAAAAATAGTCGCTTCCAGACCGTCAGTGTGTTCACTGGCTACCAGCGCCTGTTTTGTCGTGGCCATACAGCAGATTGAAGAACAATATTCATTCCCACATTTGTCGTCACGGGAACCAACACACTGTATCCACGCTATTCTTTTGGCTTCCTTGCCGTCATCCCTGCGTACGACATGTCCTGCATACGGGCCGGCGGCAGAAAGCATCCGCTCAAACTGCACGCTGGTCAAAATGTTTTTATATCGGTTAAAGCCATATTCTCCCTTAAGTTCCGCATCATATTCTTCAAATCCCGGTGTCAGGATGACGGACCCGACGTCGAGTTCGATTATTTTCTCCTGCATGCCGTGCTCAACAGCTTTTTTATCGCAGGCGGCAACACACTCCATGCATTCGGAACACATGGCGCAATTCAGGCAACGTTCAGCTTCCGCCAGCGCGTCGTCTTCGGAAAAGCCGGATTCAATTTCGTCGAAATTGCCGGTCCTCATCTCCGCCGAAAGCTCCGTTGCCTTTGCCCGTTCTTTCTTTTCCGTATGGGTCGTGGAAGGAAGGAGTTCTTCCTGTATCGGCTTCAACGTCTCGTCAAAACGAACCGCCCGCAGGTCCTTCCCCTGGAGATAGCGTTCAATCGATTCCGCGGCACGCTTTCCTGCGGCAACAGCCCGGATGACACTTGCCGGACCTGAAGCATTGTCTCCTCCTGCAAAAACACCTTTGACCGATGTTTCAAGAGTGACGGGATCAACTTTGAAACAACCCCGCTCTATATCTACACAGACATGATCAAGCAGTTCGCCGTCGATGGCCTGACCGATAGCCACGATGATCTGGTCCGCACTGATATTTTTCAAATTATTTTGATCATAGGCGGGATTGAACCGGCCATTTTCATCAAATACGCGGGTGCATTGCTTTAATTCGATTCCTTTTACAGCGCCATCCCCGATAATGCGATTTGGCCCCCAGCCGTTGTTGATCGTAATGCCTTCGGCCAGCGTGGCTTCTATTTCCTCTTTATAAGCAGGCATCTCGTCTCGTTTTTCCAGGGAAACCATTTCAACTTGCTTGGCGCCAAGTCGGAGGGCCGTTCTTGCCACGTCTACGGCCACATTGCCGCCGCCGATAACCACGACGTGTTCGCCGACGCGGGGTTTGTTGTCCTTATCGCCCGCCTGCCTCAAGAATTCCACGCCGTAGTCGACGCCCTGCCGGTCTTCGCCGTCGACACCCAACTTCCTGCTCACATGGGCGCCGGCGCTGATGAAGACACAATCATTTTCTCTCTGTAATTCCTCGATGGTTTTATCCTTACCCACGCGGCAGTTTAAAACGATGCTGACGCCTCTTCGCCGGATAAGCTCCACTTCGTAAGCGAGAATGTCCTTGGGAAGTCTGTATGCCGGTATCCCCCAGACGAGCATCCCGCCCGCCGTATTTGACGCTTCATAAACGGTGACGGCAAAACCTTTGTCCGCAAGATCCCCGGCGGCCGTGAGGCCTGCCGGTCCGGCGCCGATAATGGCTATTTTCGGAGCATTCGGCGGCGGCGTTTTCTCTTCCGGCAATGCCAGTTCGCCGGATTTTACCAGTTTGATTTCCTGATCCAGGGCAAATCTTTTAAGTTGTCTGATGGCCAGCGCCGAATCCACTGTTGCACGGGTACAAACGCTCTCACAGGGAGCAGGACAAACCCTGCCGCAGATGGCGGCGAGGGGATTTCTTTCTCTGATGAGGTTTGCCGCTTTCACATATTCCTTTTTCTTGATGAGTTGGATATAGCCCTGCACATTGATATTGGCCGGACATTCCATTTTACATGGGGCATGGCCCAATTTGAGGATACTGGGCTTGTTGGGAATGGACTGTGCGGAATATTTTTGAATGCCTTTCCTTTTTCCCAGATCGCGGTTGTATCGGTCCTCTATTTCAACGGGACAGACTTGGGTGCAATCGCCACAATCATTACAGATCTGCTCATTGATATATCGGGGAGATCTTTTTACATAGGCCTTAAAGTTTCCCGGTATTCCTTCAAGCTTCTCCAGGGTGGAGAGGGTGAGTATTTCTATATTATGATTTCTGGCACACTCAACAAGCTTGGGAGAGACGATACAGGTTGCGCAATCACCGGTGGGAAAGGTTTTATCCAGGTGAGCCATCATCCCGCCGATGGCGGCAGAATTCTCTACCAGATAGACCTTAAACCCGGAATTGGCCAGATCGAGGGAAGCTTGGACACCGGCTATGCCCCCTCCCTGGACGAGTACGGCACCAATTTTTTTCTTTTTACCTTTTCCCATGATTCATGACCTTATCTATGGCCGAATAAAATCCATCGTCTCTTTCGGCGAAATGATCAGTTTGTTCAGGCCAAGCGCATTCTCCGACATGCCTAGACATAATCCCATGAGTTGCGTTATATAGAGGACGGGCATATTGTAACGATGGCCTGTCGTTTTTAAAATATCGTCCTGCCGCATATCCAGATTGATCTGACACATTGGACAGGCAACTGCTATGCACTGGGCTCCGGAATCTTTGGCCATGGCGATAATCGCTTCGGAAAGTTTTACGACCAGGTCTGACCTGGTAAGGGTCAATGAACCACCGCAGCATTCCACCTTATGAGGCCAGTCCAACCCCACCCCCCCCA
>CAITLA010000260.1 GCA_903893135.1 uncultured Syntrophaceae bacterium
CCGCGAATCTGTTGCCTTCACGTGAACGAAGAAGAAGTCATACTTTCCGTAGTTTTCCCGGAGGGCCACGATTTCCCCTTTGAGGGAATCGGGCTGAGGGCCAATAACCATGCCCAGAAGCCGTGCTATACCGCGGTACATGGGATAGGTGGCAATGGCCAGGGCATTGAGACCGAACCGTTCGCTTAAGTACGGATACCTTCTGTACGTGGAATAGCCGCGGAGGAGCAGCATATTCGCTTTCTCTTCATCGGAAAGCACTTCCTTTGCCTTATCGACAAGCTTCTGAAGAATACCAGACGTTTCTTCCGCTTCCGGGATGAGGGCTTTCGGCAGTAAAGCCGGAATTCCCGTCTTCTGCGGGTCCGTCTCCTGAATCTCTTCCCGGAGGCCACGCCTCCTCAAGGCTAAGAGGGCGCGGTGTTCTCTGACCGGTTCAAAGATGACCTCTACATCCGATATTTTCCGGATTTTGTCCTGCAGTTTTCTGCAGATTCTCTCATTAGTCTCGTTGTCGATCCGGCCGGCCCGGCGATCGATGATAACACCCTTCTTGTCGATCGTGGCAAAGTTGATCCTGATGAGTAGGTCACGCTCGGTCATTGGGAAGTCGATTCCGGCTGCCTCCAGTATCCCCCGGCCGATGTTGTTCTTGATCGGATCGTAACCAAAGAGGGCAAAGTGGGCCGGTCCGCTGCCCGGTGTGATCCCATATCCAATAGGATCCAGAAGCCCGCAGACGGATTTCCCGGCGAGGGCATCCATGTTTGGTGTCTTCGCCGCCTCCAACTCCGTTTGATCCCCCTGTCCCATGGGCAGGCCACCGAGCCCGTCCATGATGAGAAAAATAATCTTCGTGGTATTTTTTACAACAAGGCTATCAATAAATTCTGGATCCATAAGCGCTCTATACTCCTTCGAGGACTATAGCCATGCCCTGCCCGCCACCTATACACAGTGTAGCCAGGCCAAGATTCAGGTTTTTCTTCTTCATCTGCATGGCAAGGGTGTAGGTAATCCTGGTGCCCGTACAACCAATGGGATGGCCGATGGAAATACCGCTGCCGTTGATATTACACTTGTCTAAATCAATCTTCAGCTCTCTGATACAGGCCAAAGCCTGGACCGCGAAGGCTTCATTGAGTTCAATCAGATCGATGTCTTTCATGGTTAAGCCGAGTTTCTTGAAAACCTTCCGTGTCGCCGGGATGGGGCCCAGTCCCATGTAAGCCGGGTCAACACCACCCGCGGCAAATCCTTTGATCTTCGCCAGTGGTTTCAGGCCGAGCTCTTTCGCCTTATCCGCACCCATGACAACTACAGCCGCCGCACCGTCGTTAACGCCTGACGAGTTCCCGGCTGTCACGGTTCCTCCATCCCTCTGGAAAGCAGGCGATAGCTTGGCCATCTTATCGAGGGAGGTATCCATGGGACGTTCATCCACTTTAAATATAATGGGATCGCCTTTTTTCTGAGGGATAACAACGGGAACAATCTCCTCAGCATATGTACCATTGGCTATGGCAGCTCTCGCCCTTTGATGACTCATCAGGGCAATTTCATCCTGCTCCCGCCTGGTAATCCCATATTTTGCCGCAATATTCTCCGCGGTGAATCCCATGTGATAGCTGTTGAATATTTCATAGAGGCCGTCATACACCATAACATCCGTAATCTTGCCGAACGGCATACTCATGCGGTATCCCCAGCGGGCATCCGGAAGAACGAACGGTGCATTGCTCATGTTTTCCATGCCGCCCGCAACGATTGCATCCGCGTCACCCGAGCTGATAATCTGTGACGCCAGGGTTATGGCCTTCATACCGGAAGCACATACCTTATTGATGGTAAATGCATTGGTCTCTTCCGGTAGGCCTGCATATATGCTGGCCTGTCTTGCCGGATTCTGTCCGAGGGCCGCCTGGAGTACATTTCCCATAATGCATTCGTCGAAATAGACCGGTTTCAATGCACGGTCATAATCGTAGTATTTCTTGTTGATATCCGTCATGTCAAATTCGCCGAAGACATCGGGACGGGCGGCTTTAACAGATTCACTAATGACAGGTCGCAGTCCGGCTCTCTTGACAGCCTCTTTGATAACCAACGAACCCAGGTCAACAGTCTTAACCCCATTGAGGGCGCTCCCAAAACTACCAACAGCAGTTCTCGCACCACTCACAATCACAACTTCTCTCATACTTAAAAACCTCCTTACGTTAAAATATCTTGAATTTTGGTTGCCACTAAAGGTCAGATCATCTCTTGCTGATCCCTATGAAATACTCTGCATGTCAATCGATTCAACAAATTCTACTTCCCGCGGCACCTTGTAGGATGACAGATAAGTCCGGCAATATCTCGTAATTTCTCTTTCATTTACCGGCATGTCCGGATTCCTTACGATCAGAGCTTTGACAATTTCTCCTCTCATAAAATCAGCTTTCCCCACTACCATACACTCTCGAACGGCAGGATGAAGTTCCAGAACCATCTCGACCTCCCGCGGATAGACATTGAAGCCGCTGGTTATAATCATCCGTTTCTTTCGTCCTGTGAGGAAAATGTAGCCATCCTCATCGATCCTGGCAAGATCACTCGTGTAGAGCCAGTCGTTCCTGATGACTTGTGCAGTGGCTTCCTCGTTTTTATAATAACCCTTCATCACGTTGCAGCCCCTGATGACAAGTTCTCCGATTTCACCGCGAGGAACCTCGTTACCCCGGTCATCAACGGCTTTGGCCTCGACACCGGGGATGACAGTTCCGATCGATCCCGGCTTGTGCGCCATCTCCCGCCTGCCCACAGAACATACGGGAGAGGCCTCGGTAAGTCCGTAACCTTCCCTCAATATACATTTAAATTTATCTTCAAACATGGGGATGAACTCAGGCGGCATCGTCGAACCACCGGTAATGCAAAAATCTATTGAACTGACATCGTATTTTTCTGCATCGTTATGCATAATCATGCCCAAGAAAAGCCGGGGTACAGCAGCAATATAGGTGACTTTTTCCTTCTCGATAGTACCGAAAATGGCATCCAGGGTGATCCGATCCAAGAGAACGATGCTGGCACCAATTCGGATGGCAGCTAACATATTGGCCACGGCACCGAAAGCATGAAAAAGAGGAATAACAGCAAGCCCCCGGTCCTTTTCTGTGGCATTATATACACTCCAGAGAAGATCAGATTGGGACAGCATGTTGCCATTGGTAAGTACTGCGCCAAGCGGCTTCCCTGTGAGGCCGGCAGTATAGATCATCACAGCTGGATCGTCATCAGCCATATCCGGCATTTCAAGGGTACTAGGCCCTCGCTCCACTATCTCTCCGAATTGTGAAACGGTATCCAATCCGCTGGTAGTAATGATATGATTGCAGAGCGGGATTTCCTCTCTGATTTCCTCGTACCTTTTCGCTAGTGGCGTTTCGGTAATCAGGCATTTCGCATCGCTGTTTCCGAGGAGATGGCGAAGTTCATATGACGTGGATAAAATACTTATTGTAACCGCGACAGCGCCGATTTTCTGCACGGCGAAATAAGATATTACGAATTCCGGGCAGTTGGGGAGCATGATGGCGACCTTATCCCCTTTTTGAATACCCAGGTTTCTCAATTCATTTCCAAGGGCATTCACAGCACTGTGGAGGGCCTCATAGGTTAAGGATTTTCCGTCGTAGATAGTGGCGACGTTACTTGCATAACGATAGGAACTTTCCTCAAGCATTCTTCCCAGGCTCATAGTAATCAACACCTCGCGACCATTTTGGCTTACTTAACATATGTTGGTACTTTTTTTCAAGTGGAACTATAGTTATGGAGACTCATTTCCCCTTGATGGGAAGATTTTTTTCACCTATAATCCGGCCTGTAAATAATCTATTTTCTGAATGACTTGGAGAAAAGCATGAAGAATCTTGTAATGGGTGTCTTACTGGCGCTGTTGTTCTACACATCTGCAGTCGCGGCGGAATTGAAGGTAGGGGAACAGGCTAATGATTTCAGCTTGAAGGACTCACTTGGCAAGGAATACACTTTAAATTCGCCGGAATTAAAGGGCAGGGTTTTGTACTTCAATTACTCAGACCCCGGCTCAAAAGATATGAATAAACACGTGGATGATACTCTCAAAAGCGATCCGGGGTTGGACCGGAAGAAGAGCTATGTTGGATTGGGCATTGCCAATATGAAAGCGAGCCTGCTGCCTGATTTTGCAATTGCACGGGTAATAAAAAGCAAGCAGCAGGAGACGGGGGCTACTATTCTTCTCGATGACAACTACATCATACTGAACAGCTGGGGACTGAAAAATAAGGTGTCCAACATCGTTGTACTGGATAAAGAGAGGATCTGCCGATATATCTATACAGGGAAGCTTCCTCCCGCTGAAGTTGAAAAGCTGATTAACATAATTAAAGAGTATCAGGTAAAATAAGCACGCTGCCTGCTCTCGGTGCTCATCACTGCTTAAAGGATCATTGGACGATGGCTGTGATTATTGATGGCAAGAAGATAGCCCAGGATATCCTCGATGAGGTGAGGGCGGAAGCTCTGCGCCTGAAAGAAAGAGCTGGAATAATTCCCGGACTCGCTGTCCTTCTCGTCGGTAATGACCCTGCCTCCAGGATCTACATCAGACACAAGGAGAACGCCTGCAAGGCAGCAGCATTTTTTTCGCGGGAATTCAAACTTTCACAAGACACGAGTGAGAAGGAGATCCTTGCTATCATCCGTGAACTTAACCGTGACAAGAAAATCCATGGTATCTTAGTACAGCTTCCCCTTCCGAGGCACATCAACCCGACGACTATAATCGAGGCGATTGATCCCCGGAAGGACGTCGACGGATTTCATCCCTACAATTTAGGGCGGCTCTTTACCGGCAATTCGTATCACATGGCCTGCACACCCAAGGGCATACTGGAACTTATGGATCGGAGTTCAATCGCCATAGAAGGAAAGAGAGCCGTCATCGTCGGCCGAAGCAATATCGTAGGAAAGCCGGTTGCCCTCATGCTTCTCAACAGACATGCAACTGTCACCGTTTGTCACACGAAAACACAAAAGTTGTCGCTCGTGACAAGACAAGCGGAGATTCTCATTGCCGCTGCCGGACGACCGGAAATGATCCGGGCAAATATGGTCAGCGATGGCGCCGTGATAATAGACGTGGGTATAAACAGGATGGATGACGGTCGCCTGGTGGGAGATGTGGCATTTTCCGAGGTGCTTGAGAAAGCGTCCTACATTACCCCCGTACCCGGCGGCGTGGGACCCATGACGATTGCCATGCTGCTCGTCAATACCCTCAATGCAGCCTCCGGCCAGATGCCAAAGCAAAAATAAAACCCCCTCTCATTCTCAGGGAGGGGGTTTTTAACTGCACCAGAACTGGTACTGAATCAGGCAATGCCTTTGATCGCCTTCATCTCAGCTATCGTCTTTCCCACACTCTCCGCTGACTTTTTCATCATAGCCTTCTCTTCGTCATTGAGTTTCAGTTCGATAATCTTCTCAATGCCATTGGCGCCAATGACGGTCGGAACGCCGAAGCAGATATCTTTCAGCCCGTACTCGCCTTCCAGATACACGCAGCTCGGGATGATCCTCTTCTGGTCTTTCAAGATAGCTTCCGCCATAAGTACCGCGCCGAGTGAGGGGGAATAGAAGGCACTGCCCGTTTTCAGGAGCGCAACAATTTCCCCACCGGCTTTTCGCGTTCTGTCAACGATCTTATCGATCTTATCCTTGGGAAGAAGTTCGGTAACGGGAATTCCATTAATCGTCGAGAATCTGGGCATGGGAACCATATCATCGCCGTGACCCCCAAGCAGCATAACCTTGATATCCTTGACAGACATCTTCAATTCCATGCCTAAGAAGGACTGGAAGCGCGAGGAATCGAGAGCTCCCGCCTGTCCTATAACTCTGTTCTTGGTGAATTTGCTGATCTTGTATGTGAGATAGGTCATCGTGTCCAGCGGATTGCTCACCACGATAATGATGCACTTTGGCGAGAACTTCACTATCTGCTCAGTCACGGAGCCCACGATATCGGCGTTGATTTTCAGCAGATCTTCCCTGCTCATCCCCGGCTTTCTCGCTATTCCGGAGGTGATGATGACCACGTCCGAATTTTTGGTCTCTTCATAGCCATTGGTCCCGATGACATTTGCATCAAAGCCTTCCATCGGGCCGGCTTCCATCAAGTCGAGAGCCTTCCCCTGGGGCATCCCTTCGATAATATCCATCAATACGACGTCACCCAATTCTTTTATGGCTGCCCAGTGAGCGGCGGTTGCACCGACATTTCCCGCTCCTACGATTGTAATCTTACTACGACCCATAATAATATCCTCCTAAGTTTTAAATATAAAAAAACGAATTTATTGACCGTTGCTGTCCGATAAAATGCCGCGTTATTTCCCTATAGTATGGCCAGGTACCTCAATCGGAGGCTTGTAAGAAGCCTTATCCGGTTTCTTGTGAAGATGCGCACACTTATGCTTCGCCAAACCGAAGTAGTTGAGAACCAGATCCTTTTTCATGAGTTGTATGGCCCGTGCTGGGTCAACACCCTTGGGACATACATTGGAGCATTCTCCGGCATAGTGACAGTTGAAAATCCCGTGGTTTGCAGCAACGAGATCCCTGCGGGCATCGCCGGCATCGTCCCGGGAATCAACATTGTAGCGGTATGCCTGGGTCAATGGCGCAGGCCCCGGATACTGCCTGTCGGTAGCCATAGTCGGACATGCTGCCATGCAGCAACCACACTTGATGCAGTATGTAAACTGGAGGAATTCCTCCAACTGGTGTGGCGTCTGGTAAAATTCATGAGTCGGCTTTTCCATTTCTTCCACATCGCTTCTCCGGATATATAGTTGCAGTCCTTTAAGAACGCCAAACATGGGAACGAGATCAGCCACGAGATCCCTGATAATGTTGAAGTTGGGCAACGGCGCCAGCGTCAGCGCGGTTGTCGTCACATCAAGGATCTGTGTGTTACAGGACAGTGCAGGCACCCCATTAATCATCATCCCGCAAGACCCACAAACACCCATGCGGCAGGAAAAGCGGAAATTAATGGTGGGGTCCTGTGTCTGTTTGATCATGTGCAGCCCGTCGAGGACAGTCATCCCCTTTTCCACTTGAAGTGTGTATTGCTGCTGCCGGGGAGCTGCATCCTTCTCCGGATCAAAGCGACGAATATACACGGTAATATTATTTACTTTCTCAGTTTCTTTTTCCATTTTCTCACCCTTCCTATAGTGCTGTTTCCAAAGCTTTTGCCGCTATGGCTGCATACGTGCCGATACCGAAGAGAACAAGCCCGACTATCCACAATATAACAGTGAATCCGTCCTGAAAGGATTTCTTGGGCCCGAGTTCAAACACAATCGTCCTTAACCCATAAAATCCGTGGAACAATACTGCACCCAGCAGGATTATATAGGTAAAAGCAAGGAACTGATTCTGGCTTCGGAAGGCTACGTTCCCCCAATCCGTGACGGCCCCACTTTCTGGATTAAAGACCCCAAACATAGGCAGATGCATAACCACCATATGCAATCCTGCAATGACAAGAATGACGATGCCTGCAATGATAAACCAAGTCCAGTATGCGGTTTCCCTCATGACTACCTCCCTAATGACTTCCAAAGAATGTATTGTACCCTCCGGCAATGATGAGAATGGCTACGAGAACCATTGCCACCACCATCAAGGGTCTCTGATTGTTAAGAGACGACTTGTAAGGATATATCGGCTCCTCGGCTCGCCCCACGGCCAGGCCCAGTTCAATGAAAATGAGCCGGATGCCATTCAGGGCGTGGAAAGCAAAGATCACAAAAATGCAGAATTCGCCGAGCTTAAAAACAGGATTCTTCAAAATCGCCATGGCAACGCCCCAGCTCTCCGGGCCATACATCCTGACAGAGCTCGCAAATATATGCATCAAAAAGAAGAGAAGAAGACCAAGCCCTGTGAGACGGTGTAAAATATACAGATACCGCTCTACACCCCAGCGTCCGCCGCCGAGCCATCCAACTATTCCCAAATGGTTATCGAATTGTTTGTTTGCCATCTTTCTTCCCCCTAATATTTACGCTCAACCGGTTTCCACTTGGTGATTGTTACCGGCTTGTAAGAAAGTTTCGGTCCCTGCTCTGTGTAAGTTGCCAGCGTATGCTTCAGCCACTTATCATCGTCGCGATTCGGGAAATCATAACGGGCATGTCCACCCCGGGATTCCTGCCTGGTCAGTGCCGCTAAAACGAGGATTTCAGCGAGATCGAGGAGATTTTGCACTTCCATGGCATTGGTCAGGTTGGTATTATAGATACTCCCTTTATCCGCAATGGAGATATTCTTATAACGCTCTTTTAGTTCCCTGACCTTTTTCAAACCGGCACTCATCTCATCTCCTGTCCGGTAAACACCTACATAGCGGTCCATCGCTTCCCGCAGTTCTTTCTTTATGTCATACAGGTTTTCCGTACCTTTTTTCTGGAGGAGATCTTCATAGATACGCTTCTGCTCTGCACCGACCTGTTCCTTAGGCACATCCAGCAGGGGCGGATTGCTCTTCACATATTTAACAATTTCTCCTCCCGTAATTCCTCCCCATACGACACATTCCGCAGTGGAATTGCAACCGAGACGATTGGCGCCGTGCATAGAGTGGCAGGCCACTTCACCGGCTGCCCATACCCCCTTCATTTTGGTGGCGCCATTAATGTCCGCCTCAACTCCGCCCATACTGTAGTGGGCGACAGGCCGCACGGGAACGGGTTCGAGGATCGGATCGATACCACGATACTTCATACAGACTTCCCTGATCAGAGGAAGGGCCTTATTGATCTTGTCAGCGCCTAAGTGTGTCATGTCAAGGTGCATGTAATCAAGACCATCAGGTCTGGTAAACCCTCGACCTTCTTTAATCTCCGTAATCATGGATCGTGAAACAATGTCACGTGGCGCCAGTTCCATGAATTTCGGAGCATACTTTTCCATGAGACGCTTACCTTCGCTGTTCCTCAGGTATCCGCCTTCACCCCGGCATGCCTCCGTCATGAGAATTCCTGACGGGACCAGACCGGTGGGATGAAACTGGAGAAACTCCGGGTCCTCGATGTTTATCCCTGCGCGATACGCTATTGCATGACCATCGCCGCTCACGGTCTGCGAATAGGTGGTAAAACCATAAAGGGTTCCCAGACCACCAGTGGCTATGAGCATCGCTTTTCCCCTGATGACCATAAATTGGCCGGTTGCCATATCAATCCCCGTAATGCCCGCAAAAACGCCGTCTTTATGAAGGATCGATGTGGCAAAGAATTCATCGTATCGTGCCAAATTACTGTACTGCATCAGGGTGTCATAAAGAGTCTGCACCTCAAAGGCGCCCGTTTTGTCCGCTCCCATTGTAGCTCTCGGAAAACTGTGTCCTCCGAAAGGACGCTGCATGACCCTGCCGTCAGGTCGTCTTGACCACGGCATTCCCCAGTGATCAAGTAGCAGGATCTCTTTAGGGCTGGTTTCCACAAAGCGATCAACTACGTCCTGATCAGCAAGGAAGTCGGAGCCTTTGACGGTGTCCCACGCATGAAGCTCTAAGCTGTCTCCATCTTCCTCTCTCATCACAGCCGCAGTGCCTCCTTCAGCACATACTGAATGGGGGCGCTGTATTTGAACCTTCGATACGAGGGCCACATTAATCGAGTCTTTTGATTTCCGGGCTATCTCCACTGCCGCCCGAAGCCCGGCTAATCCCGTACCAAAAATCAAGACATCGTGTGTAACTGTTTCCACTCCATTTGTCTTCATATTTCTACCATCCAATTGTCTAAGTTGTGAAAATAAATTGAGGGTGTCCCTCTGGATCACCCCTTCTTATATTTCTTGACATTCTCGATATACAGGTCATTCCCTTTCGTATCATTAATGACTATGACAGGGAAGTCCACTACCTCAAGCTTGCGGATGGCTTCAGGCCCCAGATCATCGAAGGCAATGACTTCCGCCTTCTTGACCGCCTGGGCCATTAGGGCTCCTGCCCCTCCGGTTGCCCCCAGATAGACACAACCATATTTTTTCATCGCATCTTTGACTTCCTGAGATCGAGGGCCTTTTCCGATCATGCCCCTCAATCCCTTCTCAATGAGCCTGGGAGCATACGCATCCATGCGGTAGCTCGTCGTCGGTCCCGCTGCGCCGATGGGACGCCCAGGGGGTGACGGCGTTGGTCCCACGTAAAATATAACTGACCCATTGACATCAAAGGGGAGAGGCTTATTACCGTCTAACAGGTCAATGAGCCTCTTATGGGCTGCGTCCCGACCCGTATAGATCGTTCCTGTAATAAGAACCTTGTCTCCTGCTTCAAGGGCTTCTACGTCTTCTCTCTTAAGAGGTGGCTTAAGTATCTTCAATGTTCTCTCCCTCCTTTAAAAGTCGATTTCTGCGTGCCGGCTTGAGTGGCAGTTAATGTTGACCGCAAGGGGAAGGCTCGCAATGTGACATGGTTCCATGATTACTTTGACATCGAGGGCTGTTATTCTTCCTCCCAAACCTCCCGGACCAATCCCCAAATCATTGATCTTCCTGAGCATGCTCTTTTCCATATCCGCTAACTCGGGGTCCGAATTCCTTTTCCCGATTGGTGCAAGAAGAGATTTCTTGGCAATGATAGCTGCCCGTTCAAATGTCCCCCCGATACCGACACCGACAATTATGGGCGGGCAAGGATTAGCCTGAGCCTCCCATACCCTTTGCACGACAAAATCTTCAATTCCTTTCCTACCATCTGAGGGCTTGAGCATGGTAACCCTGCTCATATTTTCACTTCCGCCCCCCTTGGCACAGAAAACTATTTTAAGTTTGTCTCCCTTGACGATATCATAGTGAATAATCGCGGGAGTATTGTCGCCCGTATTCTTGCGCGTAAAGGGGTTACAGGCCGATTTACGGAGATATGCATCCCCATAAGCCTCTTTCGTAGCCTCGTTCAATGCATCTGTGAGAAGCCCTCCTTTAATCTTCACTTCGTCACCGATCTCAACGAAGAAGATCGCCAGTCCCGTGTCCTGGCAGAGGGGAATCCTCTTATCCTTGGCTATTTCTGCGTTTTCGAGAAGCTGGTTCAGAATCTCTTTCCCCAGAGGGGATTCCTCTTCAGCCAAGGCGCGCCTGAAACTAGCCATGAGGTCATCTCCGGCCATGAAGGCCGCTTCCATAATGGCTGCTTTCACCTTCTTCTTAACTGTGTTAAAAGAAATGGAACGCATTTGTACTCCCTCCCTTTTTATCCGATATCAACAAGAACCTGTCCAACCGCTACGGAGTCGCCAGATTTTACATGAATACTCTTCACTTCCCCGTCAACCGGAGCGGGAAGAGGATTCTGCATTTTCATGGCCTCCAGGATCACGACCGGCTGTCCTGCCTTTACCTTGTCACCTAACTTGCAGGTAACGTCAACAATGAGACCAGGCATCGGTGCTGTTACTGATCCTGCGCCTGCTTTTGCTGCTGGCGCTGCTGCGGGTTTCGGTGCTGCTGCGGGTCTAGGTGCCGCAGGTGCTGCTGCAGGTCTTGGCGCTGCTGGCTTCGGTGCTGCGGCGACCTGAGTTACCACAGGAGCTGCAATCATTGCCCCCCCTTCTGACTCCACTTCAACAGCATAGTAATTGTCATCGACAAAGACGTTGAATTTCCGAATGCCGGCGCCTTTTTCCGGAACTACCTTCGTCGGCTTTTCCATGAGCTTCCCGGCCTTGGCCTTCTTGATCATTTCATCCTCTTTCTTCACCTCTTCTAAGGTCTTCGGCATGACCTCTTTGGGAATCGGCTCCAGACCATACTTCCACTTCAAGAATCTCAATCCGGTCTGCGGATACAGGGCGTAAATGATAACATCACCCGGGTTTTTCGCGATATCTTTTGTCGCTGCTCTCGCCTTTTCCATTTCCGGCTCCAAGGCATCTGCGGCACGGTTTGTCATGGGCGTCTCTCCCCGCTCGTACCCCTTGAGACACATCTTCTGAACTTCTGGATCGATGGGTGCGGGCGGTTTACCGTAGAGACCGAAGCAGTAATCCTTGACCTCCTTGGAGATCATCTTGTAGCGGCCCATCAGCACGTTCATAACTGCCTGGATTCCCACTATCTGGCTGGTGGGAGTAACCAGGGGCGGATACCCAAGTTCTCTACGGGTATCGGGAAGTTCCTTGTGAACCTCGCCGATCCGGTGGAGGGCATTTGCTTCTCTCAGATTGTTCACCAGATTGGTGGTCATACCGCCGGGGACCTGATGAATAAGAACGCCGACGTCGATTATAGCCTGTTTAGTCGTGTCAAGAAAATCACGGTATACGGGAGCAATCTTCTCCAAATCCTCACCTATCTCGAATATCAAATTCAAATCCAGGCCCGTATCCCTTGGTGTACCTTCTAAGGTCACAAGGATAGGCTCAATGGCCGGCTGAGAAGAACGGAGCGCAAAGGGAGCCAGGGCGCAGTCGACAACATCTACACCAGCCTCTGCGGCCTTCAGATAGGACATGGAACCTTGTCCACTCGTGTAGTGCGTATGGAGCTGTACGGGTATTTTAAGCTCCTTCTTCAATGCTGTTATAAGCTCATAGGCATCATACGGGGATATCATCCCCGCCATATCCTTGATACAGAAGGAATCGGCTCCCATCTTCTCGATGGTTTTCGCCTTCTCAACATAGTAATCGAGGGTATAGACTGCCCCTCCCATTTTCCTCTGGGTCAGGGAGTAGCAAAGGGAGCCTTGAATGTGTTTTCCCGCCTCCTTGATTGCCCTGAAGGGTGCCTCAAAGTTTCTTGTGTCGTTCACGGCGTCGAAGACCCGGAAGATGTCCATTCCACACTCCGCCGCATAGAGAACGAATTCTCTCACCACGTCATCAGCATAGTTCCTGTACCCGACGACATTCTGGCCGCGAAGGAGCATCTGCTGGCGTGTCTTTTTGAGATATTTTTTCAGTATCCTTATCCGATCCCATGGATCCTCGTTGAGAAACCTCGTGGGCACATCAAAAGTGGCCCCCCCCCAGGTTTCCATTGACCACCATCCAACCTGATCCATCCTCTCCGCCAGCGGTTCCATATCCTTGGTTCTCATTCTGGTCGCCAGCGACGACTGATGGCCATCTCTAAATGTGGTATCACAAATTCCTAAAGCGCTTTTTGCTTCTTTTTTCTTCTCTGCCATAAGTAAACTCCCTTTCAATATATTATTCTTTGTTATTGTTTATGCTCTAAAATAAATGACTTCCTGTTTTCCTAAATTGACGATTCAGCCACACCTATGAGACGATAAAAATTTAGTACGTCCGCATCTGCCACATGCGGCGCGTGAACATCACATCCTGCCGCCCGGCAAGTGCCCAGATATTAATGGAGGCGTAAGGTGCAGCGGAAGGCGCGGCTTCCGCTGCGGACATTGTCAGAGCTGCGGCTTCTTCTTCCAGATAGGCACCTATCGCTGCTGATATGGC
>CAITLA010000261.1 GCA_903893135.1 uncultured Syntrophaceae bacterium
ATCCAGGTGTCTGCAAGCTCGGTTCCAGAAAGCGTCATGTTTGTGTGTCACCACCGGTTTAGATGGGAGCCAATAACATCATAGAAGAAGGGACCCATAGGCATCGGAGGAAAAGGAGCCATTTGGTTCATCTGGTTTTAAAAGTGATTATTCATTAGATTCACCTGGTTTGTCTGGTTCGTCTAGTTTTCATTCCGCCATTTCCTACGACTTTTATCCCGCCGTTTCTAAAGGAAATTAAACCGTCTTTTACCTTAAGCTGTTAATTCTTTGTGCGATGTGGTTTTTCTGCCCTGAAAAATGGGAGGTTCTGATGGAGGTTGTTTGCGCAAGCTGCGGGGAGAAATTCATCAGAAACCCCAGAAGCCCTAACCAGTCTTACTGCTCGAAGAAAGAATGCCAGAGGATGAGGAAGTCACTGTGGCAGAAAAGTAGGATGAAGAAAGATTCGACCTATCGCAACAATCAGAGATTGAGCTGGAAGGAATGGGCGAGGCAACATCCGGGATACTGGAAAGAGTACCGTAAGAAGCATCCTGACAAGACCCGGAGGAATTCAATGATGCAGACAATAAGGAACAGGAGGCGAAGGCGTCCTGAACTGATTGCAAAAATGGACGCGTTGGAAATGCCGAGGATAAAGCCTTCGGGGACATATTACCTTGTGCCGATGATTGCAAAAATGGACGCGTTAAAAGTCAATATCTTCGAGATAGCGGGGTCTTGGCCGTGATTGCAAAAAAGGACTCCATGTTCATGGATGTTTATTTAGCCTATCCGCGTGAACATGAAGAAAATACTTGTTCAAGACCGGGTAAGAAAAATAGAGGGCGGATTCAGCTTTGTTCCGATTAGATTTATGACCGGCGGTTTTCTTGAGGCCCTGCCGAAAAACGAGCTTCTTTTATACCTGTTCCTTGTGATTGTTTCTGACTGCAACGGTCTGTCTTATTACAGCTATGACAGGATATGCACTGCATTGGAGATAGACATCGAGGATTATATCGAGGCCAGGAACGCACTGATAGCCAAAGACCTCATAGCCTTCGACGGCACAGTGTTCCAGGTGCTGGAACTGCCTGAAAAGGCGCCAGCCAGACCGGTAAGAAGGACGGACGCCTATGAAGCTTTGTAATCATTCATACAGGAAAGGGTCCCGTCATGCTTGAGCGTAGGGTGGTGTTCGAAGTTCACCGGCTGAAAGACATGGGCCTTTCCGCACGCCAGATAGCCAACGAGCTTGGGCTGGGAAGAAGGACAGTGAGGAAATACCTTCGCCGTCCGGAAAAATCAGTACAGAAAAGAACCGGGAAATCGAAACTGGATTCATACAAGTCTCTTATTGACGAAATCATTAAGGAACATCCTGACACGCCCGGGACGGTCATATTAAGGCACATACGAGAACAGGGCTATGACGGGGGCATAACGATAATCAGGGAGTACCTTGCCGGCAGGGGAAAGCAGCGCAAGGCTTTCATACGCATAGAATCTCCGCCGGGCGAACAG
>CAITLA010000262.1 GCA_903893135.1 uncultured Syntrophaceae bacterium
AGAATCTTGGCTGCACTAAGTCGGTGGTCGGCCTGGTCATTCCTACAGGATACTCCTTCAACCTTGATGGCACCTCCATCTACCTGACCATGGCGGCAGTCTTCGTGGCCCAGGCCACCAATACACCGCTGACCTTGATGCAGACCCTTACCATTCTGGGTGTGCTGTTGCTGACTTCAAAGGGTGCGGCCGGGGTTACAGGCAGCGGCTTCATTACCTTGGCGGCAACCTTTGCTGCCATTCCGACCATCCCGGTGGCCGGTCTGGCCCTGATACTGGGCATCGACCGTTTCATGTCCGAGGCCCGTGCCCTAACCAACCTGGTCGGTAACGGTGTGGCGACTGTGGTAGTCTCCCGCTGGGAGAAGGAACTCGACATGAAGAGGATGACGCGGATTCTGAACAAAGAAACTGATCTGGAAGCCGAAGAGCCTGAATTAATTCTTGAAGGCATCCAGACGCCTAAGTCGAGATAGCAAGATCGGGCTTGATGCGTTGTACGTTTATCACCGTCATTCGCAAATTAAAAATAAGGCGAGGAGAGAATTATGAAAAAAATCATCGTAGTTTCAATTGTAATCGGATTGTTCGCATTCGCAGGTCTGTCATACGCTACTGGTAAAGACGATGCAAAGTTCCTGGTGAGGAAAGCGGTGGCGTATGTGAAATATCAGGGAAAAGAGAAGGCGATTGCAGAAATCAATAAGCCCAGGGGGATGTTCGACAAGGGCGAAGCATATGTATTCGCATACGATCTTCAGGGCGTTATGCTTGCTCACCCGAAAAATCCGACACTGATCGGAAAAAACCTGTATGCCGTTCCGGACACCGAAGGGAAGTTGTTCCGTAAGGAGATCGTGGAAAAGGCGAAGGTGAAGGGTTCCGGATGGGTCGATTATACGTATTGGAATCCGGAAACAAATGAACTGGAGCACAAGACAACTTACATCCAGAAGGCGGGCGACATCATTATATGCTGCGGGGTATACAAGGATTATAGCCATGAAGGAGATTGAACCAAAAAAAAGTTCGTCAATGACCAGGCTCTTCGAGACCTTTAAAAAACACCCTATTTGTCATTGCGAACGAAGTGAAGCAATCTCATAAGCTATTGACATCAGATAGATTGCCGCGGCGCTCACGCGCCTCGCAATGACACCAAGTACAGATTTTCAAAGGTCTCAATATGTGATGTTTTTCCGGGTGGGATAATTCATCTGCTTTATCAGACGCTGAATCGAATGCTGAGAATATCGCCGTCACGGACGATGTAATCTTTCTCTTCCAGCCGGAAATGGCCGTTTTTCTCGCCCTCACACTGCCGGATAACTGCGGTTATGATTGCTGATGAGGACTGGATGCCCGCCTGCGATAAGGACATTCGATGGCAGGCAACGCGCGGGGTGGGAATGACAGGGAGAAAGCGGGAGTGACAGAATACATGCGCGTTTGACCGGGAGAAGAATTATTCAAGGCTCCCGGGTGTTTCAAATGGCCGGGGACACACGGCTTTAAGAATTATTTGTCAAGGGATTGGATTGAGGGTGTGGACATTGAGAGTTGTGTTGACCGTAGAACTATATCTTTGAAAGTTACATCAAGCGATGAGAGGGGATCAATGTATTAAGGATATCCTTTGAGACTAACCATCTCTCCGTGCGTACAGATCTGTTCGTGAGGGCATCGTTATCAGGATTAAAATGATTATAGCGCTCGCCAATAAATTGCTTTAGTGTATCACCATATAATTCACGATCCTGCTTGTTCTTGTCGAGATACTGGTCAATTGCATCCTCTTTGATTATTATCTGAATTTTCTTAGAGCGCTTGTTTGATCGCTTTGTATTGTTGTCGATGTTCCAATCAATTTGTATTATATGATCGTTGTCGGAGAAATGCGAAACAATCCAGGCGTTCGTCGGGAAAATCGGCTTTATAAGTCTCACCCAATAGTCCATCAAATCTTCAGCCATGGTCTTTATCCTTTTCGACTCACTGTTCCATCCCTATTATCTTCATTTCCTTAGACCATCCGGATTTGTCTGTCCTGACATCTCTACATGATTTCTTATGTTGGAGCTTGAAAATAATCTTCCCCTCATACTGTCCATCTTGCTCCACTCTATACCCCAGTATGGTTCCACCATAAAAGGAAGGCTCTTGTTTCTTCTTATGAAAAAAAATCTCACCCCCGACCAGTTTTTGAGCTTTATTTTCATCCAATGTCCACCAGCCGCTTTCCCATACATTATCTGACAGCTTGGCAAAATTATTCAGATGTTCGATCAGGTGTATATTCACTTTGCAACCTCCTTGCCTTAAATATCATCTACAATTTCAATGCCCCTGAATTCTTATCCATCCCAAAAATAAAAAGCCCTGTCTCATTGTAATGGACAGGGCTTCAATAGTTTCTCTGTTTCCCTATACGGGAAGAGGGCTCATCAACTTTTTCAGTGATGTCTATTACATGGTGTTAAATTCAGAGTACTGCTCAATCCAGAAGAAGTCAAGACAATTCGTTCTATAAGCTACACGTCCTAAAATCGGCTGAATCCGCTATGTTTCAACAATTGATAGCGGCGCATGAGACAGTTCGCTTGTCATAGTCGATAATAATTGAAATGCGTTTTCTCTCCAGGTTTGATATATCTATGGTCAAGAAATAACCGGAGCAAACAAACCTCAACCTGCAGTGCAGGAGAGACCGGTCTATTCAAATCAAATCCTAAAGAAAGGCATCAGGTGGATGCAGGATGTTCATCATTGGCGGGAGAGCTCACTCGATAGAACAGATTCACGAAGTCGGAAAACTCGGATATCCTTTTGCCGAGATTTCGCTTTATGTTCCGGAAGATGTCGAGCGTGAGTTCGACGAACTCTTAAGACTGAAGACCCTTTACGGAATCACCTATATTGCCCATTATCCCAATGAAGATGACGCCTTTGATGCAAAGATTCTTGAGGAGCAATTTGTGCCCCGCATGAAGAGACTCTTCGACCTGTCGGGAGCGCTTGGCATCACGAAGGGAACATTCCATTTCTGGATGGATGAAAGGTATGTTTCGCACGAAGCGGCTTCCCGGAAGATCGAGTTGGCATCGGAGATGGTCGCTTCTGCCAGGAACGCGGGCGTTATTTTATGCATCGAGAATCTCAGTGAGCGATATTATAATTTTATGCCTATGTTTCGTTATGTTCCCGACTTAAAAATGACCTTGGACATAGGCCACGGCCAGCTCCTGTCCAAGGAGAACACATCTTTCGGCTTCATCGAAAACTGTTTCCCCTGGATAGAGCATGTTCATGTTCATGACAACCGCGGCGGCACTTCACCAAAGGATGACTTCCATCTACCCCTCGGAGAGGGCGCTGTGGACTACCCGCGGATATTTACCCTTCTTAAGGAGAAGGGCTACGAGTCAACGATGACCATGGAAGTCAACCTCTCCGCTATGGAAAAGACAAAGGATGCAATCCTCAAGTCTCTTAGTTGATCTGCTTAGATGTGAAAGCACCTGCATTCGTGCCGGAGCCTGCCCTGGAATTTTTTTATCTGGAGGAAATGACAAAATTCTCTTATGTGTCATTTCGAACGAAGTGAGAAATCTTTTCCAACTCTGACAATAGATTTCTCAGTCGCTCTGCTCCTTCGAAATGGGTATAAATATAGGTAATGTGTTGGTGGGAGAGAGATATAATTGTTGAAAGTTTAATATATTTGATAGCTTATCATTGAG
>CAITLA010000263.1 GCA_903893135.1 uncultured Syntrophaceae bacterium
CCAGAAGCCGTAACGTGCCTGCAGTATCGGTGATATAAAATGAAGTTCACACTAAAAAGAACAATTGCGATAGCAGCTATACTTGCCATATTGCCCTGTTACGTCAATGCAGGAGAGTTCTGTTTTGAAGAAGCTGGCCGGCTTTACAACATTTCGCCATTTCTTCTATGGTCAATTACGAAGGTAGAATCTAATTTTCAGACCAATGCCATTAACTGGAACAGGAACGGAACGTACGACTATGGAGCGATGCAGATAAACTCATCCTGGTATGCGACGTTAGGGCATGAAAGATGGAATATGCTGGGAGACCCATGCATGAACGTAAAAGTCGGAGCATGGATACTGGCGCAATGCATTGCCAGGCACGGCTATAACTGGCAGGCAGTGGGATGTTACAACTCGGCAAAGAAGGAAAATAGAGACAGGTATGCGCGTAAGGTGCATGCAGTAATTACTCGTTATGGGAAAACCGCCAAGGATCCTAAGAAGAAAAGCGAAATCATTGCGAGAGAGTCAGCAATCCCCACGGATGAGCCAGGAAGCCTGTGAGGGAACGCGGACCAGTTGATTTGAGCGTTTTTAGCAGATTATCACACCTCTCCTTATTCAAAGCCGGAGAATTATGAGAAGGAAAAATTAAAACAATCCGGGCAAATCATATCGAAAGCCCAACCCGATGAATACAAGGGCAAGGTGTTCAGCTTCTTGTATCCCTGCCATTACAAAAATCCGCGAACCGCAAAACTTATCATCATCGAGAAGTAATATACACAGAGAGCAGTGTTATTCCCACGTCTAATAGAAAACAGCTTTTATGTGAAAACAAAGGAAAGGGAATCAGTTTATGGATAAGGATAAGATTGAGATATTTCGCACACGCATAAAAGCCCGAATAAACGAGTTGAAGGCAAAACGCCCCACTCATGTGATGAACGTATCGGACATACCGCTCGATGACGCAGAGCATGCATCACGCGAAAGTGAAAGGTACGTTACTATAACTTTATCAGAGAAAAAAAGAAAGGAACTGTCTGCGCTCGAGGTGGTTCTGAAACGGATTGAAGAGGAGACCTTCGGTATCTGTAATAGGTGCGGGGATGACATCTCTGAGGCGAGGCTTGAGGTAAACCCCCATTCGGTGCTTTGTATGCCCTGTCAAAGGATAGAAGAGATCAGAGAAGGTATCCGGAAAAGAAAACGGCAAGATGCCTCGTTCTATCCGCAACGTGACACACAACTATGATCAGGTAGATCGTTAAAGGACGTTCGGGGAATGTATCTGGTTAAGACGTCAGAGAAAAAAGTTCTTGTGAATCTCATGCGCAAACTATGTCTCGAAGTATACACTACGAGATTTTCGGACCTTATCGTTTGCCCTCAGGAACCGCCCCAGTCGTTTATGAACAATGGGTACATCAAGGATATCCAGCCAATCTCGGAAGAGATGGCGAAAATGTTTATAGAAACACCGCCTGAGGCGCGCTTCATGATCGGGGACGCGGTAAATATCAAAAAAAGTATCGGAACGATACATGAGATAAACGAAAATGAAAATGAGGCAGTGGTAATGGTCCAATTATTCAAACAAACGCGCCTGATTACGGTGGGGTTGGATGAAATAACAAAGTATGAAGTCGAAACTATGTGATCCGGCAGGATAGTCAATAATGCAAATCCGAAAAGGAATGAAGGTGACATATCTTACCCATGGTTTGTGGGGCACGGTCGTCGGGCTGGATCCATCGTCAGGCCTTATTGATGTATATTTTGGGAACAGCGCAAGAGGATCCAATGCTACCGTTAGCTGTAAAATTAACGAGTTGAAAGCATGCCACGGTTTCGGTGAATTGACCTGGGGACCCGGTAAAGTCCCATGGTGCTTGCCTAACATTATAGCCGTGACAATCATGGTCTTCTTCCTTTTAAAAGCAGTAGTACCTTATTTGCTTGAACATCCAGCAGATCGATTACGCCCGTTTTTGATTTTATGGCTTAAAACGAAACTGGCTCTGCTGGAGATGCCAGTCATAGGGCTGTTTTCGTTGGATACGTGGATACTGCTTGTCTTATGCAGCATAGCGGCGGTGATTTGTATCCGGCATAAAAAGCTCAGGCAAGAATGGGTTAAAAACCAGGGATCAACGCCTGAAAAAAAAGAAAACACAGAGGGATCATCAAATACCATTGAGCGTTGCGATGAAACGATTGCCGGCAATATGAAGGGTATGCCTGCTGGGAGTCTTTGGGAAGCATTGACAGGCATAATCAAGAAAATAAGAAGTCGTATTGTCGTCATGGCGCCGCCGAGCGAGGTCATAATTTCTCTGGAGGAATTATCTCAAATATGGTTGCCGCGCGGCAGGCAGTCATTGGAAAACAAGGCTCCAGTCACACTGCCGGCAGGGCAGATCGTCAAGTCCTCTGCCGAATCCAGCGTGCCTGGGGTTCAGCCTGAGGCAAGGACGGCGGAATCTAAAGTAGCAGACGCGTATTCTGCGGAAAGAGACATAGTTCAGTACCAGCCCTTTGAAAAATTCTGGAATGAATATATCGAACCAAACATCGTCTCCTTTCAAAAGGACGGTTCCTTACCGGTAATAAGTGAACTGATCGAAATCCTGACAAATGAGGGCAATTGCCCGTCAGTAGTTGTCAGCGAAAAGATATTTAATAAAAAATCGGCGCTTGATTTGTGCAAAATAACCCTGCAGCAACACTCTCTGCGCGTAGCCGTAAATATGCTTGAAGCAATACGTGTTGCCCTGTACGAAAACGAGTACAGGCTTGCCATTCCACCCGCGATTACCGCTGCATTAGGGCATGATATAGGCAAGCTGCCGAAATACAGCAGCGACCCGAACTATTCAAAACATGACCATCCCGTGACCAGCGCCAATTTAATTAAGGAATTATTCCAGAAATATAACGCGGATCCTCCATGGCTGGATAATGTCAGAGGAGCGATTCTCACACAAAATACCGGCATAACTTCGGATGACAACGATATCGCAGCTCACTTGCTGCACGCCGATTTCAAGGCAAGGGAACAGGAACTGGCCAAGGTCAGGAAGATGCCTGTGAAGGATTGCGCAGAATGGCTCAATGTTGATGAGTTGCTAAAAAGGATCGAGCAGAAGATCAATGTACTGGAAA
>CAITLA010000264.1 GCA_903893135.1 uncultured Syntrophaceae bacterium
GAGCTATTCATCCCCGCCTGCAAGGCGGGGCCTTCTGGTAGGTTTCGTAAAGAGACAATTGTTTTCAACAACGGTGACACAAACAGGAACACATTTCAACGTGGACCAAGGGGTTCAACATAGGGACCTGTTGATTCGTACCCAACAATCACGTCATCGCATCTGAACCTGTTCATATTCACAACAATCATGCTCCAGAATCTATCAAGCTGCGCCCTCGTATTGTCAAATCTGAAAGGCTTTATATTCCTCCCGTCCGTGGTCATGCAGTACCCTCTATTCATCTCCAAACCGATATCTATTGTCACTATCAGTATATCTTCCTTTATCCATCTTACTTTCCCTGTGCCTGTTTTCTTCATGAAGCATGATGAATGTTTCAGTCCTGAATACATGTCACTCCCACTTTTGCGACATGCCTTCTTCCAGTTTCTGATTGATATCGGAGTTCAAACCATTAACATCGAAGACTGGTTCCTCTCTGGTATGAAAGTAATCAGCTATATCAGGGTGAGCACAGAAGATCAGGCAAGAGAGGGCTCAGCCTGGACAATCAGGAAAGCCAGGTTAGGCCTTATGCAGACCTTCTCGGCCTTGAGTTGTAGGCAGAGCAAGTTCTTTCTACCATACTGTCGGTATCAATTAATCCGTAGCAATTATACACATCAGTATTTGTCATACGTGTTTATGGAGAACAAAACGTTACTTCGAGAGTCACAAATCTTTTTCATAAATCATGTAAAAAATCCCGAATGCTGCAACCGTGGGGGGTAATATATAAGGTGAGAAGTACTGAAATCAACATAGCGTTCGGATGCTGTCCCGGCATTAATTAAAAAAATATTGGAGTCAACCAGACGATTAAGAAAATTTCAATCATTAAATTCATCAATAGGCCCGGCCAATGTGCGGGATTGAAAAGTAGGATCGAATTAACTGCAGTACAAGTAGTGAAGGGGCAATGAGAATGATCGCGGAAGAGGTTGTTGGTTACCTGGCTATTGATTATATCGCAAAATACCTTTCTATAAAGGTTAAAACCGTCTATGCCCTGGTCGAATCCGGCAAGATTCCTCACTATAGGGTCGGCCGCCTCATACGGTTCAGGAAAGACGAGATAGATGCATGGATGATAGGGAACGGGGCGGGCCAGAGAGGGGACAACAACATCCCTGCCGCGAATCCCAGAAGAGGCAGAAGATCAAATCATAATTGCGTTCAGGACATTGACAAGATCATCAGAAAAGCCATTGACCAAGAGCAGGGCGAGGGCTATACTTCATCTTGCGGGAAATCAGACCGGACCAAGGGCCTCGGAAAGGAGGTTGACTATGGGTCTTTATAAGAGAGGCGAGGTCTGGTGGATGTCTTTCACATGTGAGGGAAGACATATCAGACGTTCAACGGAAACGACTGATAAAGATTTGGCGAAAAGGATCTTCGATAAATTGAAAGGGCAAGTTGCTGAAAGAAAGTGGTTCGAGCAGCTTCCCGGCGAGGACATCCCTTTCCGGAAGATGATGGAAAAGTATCTAGAGGAACATTCGCTCCCGAACAAGTCCAGAGAATCCCATAAACGAGACAAATCTATTGTGAAGAACCTTGTACGCGCATTTGGAAACCTGAT
Organism: uncultured Syntrophaceae bacterium; assembly: GCA_903893135.1. Lineage (GTDB taxonomy): Bacteria > Desulfobacterota > Syntrophia > Syntrophales > UBA2185 > Fen-1135. Next base: position 1,628 of record CAITLA010000264.1, read on the forward strand.
GCTCACCAACATTGGTCCGCGCGACATCGCTGCATACAAGGTGGAACGGAGAAGAGAGGGGGCTTCCCCCCGGACCATCAACTATGAGCTTACTGTGATGGGTCATGCATTCAAAATAGCCATGCGGGAGTGGGAGTGGGTCAGGGAGAACCCGGTAAGCAGGGTCTCGAAGGAGAAGGTCAGGAATCAGATAGAGCGGTGGCTGAAACCGGATGAAGAGGCCAGGCTCCTGAAGGCTTCAGCAGAGTGGCTCAGGGACATCATCATGTTTGCCATCAACACTGGTTTCCGCCAGAGCGAGATCCTTGACCTGAAGTGGCCCCAGATCGACTTTGAGAGAAGGACGGTCACTATCTCGGAGCAGAAGAATGACGGTGTCGACACGCTTCCGCTCAACCGGACCGTTCTGGATGTCCTGAAAGGCAGGGAGGCGAGTTCGCACGGTTCTGAATTAGTTTTCCCGGACGAGAGTGGCAAGAGGATGGGCAACCGGTATCTCCAGAAGGCGTTCACCAGGTTGGTCAAGGGGGCAGGAATCGCAAAGTTCCGCTTTCACGACCTGCGCCATACCTTCGCTACTAAACTCGTTCAGAGGGGTGTGGATCTTTACACGGTTCAGAAGCTCGGCAGATGGAAGACGGTGTCCATGGTCATGCGCTACGCCCACCACTACCCTGAGAGTTTGCGTCCCGGTATTGAGGCCATGGACGATGCCAGGAAAAAAAGTATCACAATTTTATCACAATCGCCTAAATTCCCACCAAAAAGAAAGGGTCACAAACCTCATCTGCGGCTTGTAACCCTCTGATTTTTCTTCTGGTGCCGGAGCCCGGAATCGAACCGGGATGCCCTTGCGGGCGGGGGATTTTGAGTCCCCTGCGTCTACCAGTTTCACCACTCCGGCACAGTCTGTCTCTAATAAAGGGCTTGCCAAATGTCAAGAAAAATGTATTGACAAGCACGAAATCCCTATGCTAAGGCTCTGTCCTTATTGAAGATGCGCCTGTCGTGGGGCTGTAGCTCAGATGGGAGAGCGCTTGAATGGCATTCAAGAGGTCACGAGTTCGATCCTCGTCAGCTCCACCATATAATTAATAGAGGGTTAGCTTGCATCGGTTAACCCTTTTTTAATGTTACGACGATCTGCAGCATCTTTTATTTTACTGAACATCAGGAAAGCTATCGATGAAGGAATTTGATTCGGACACTCTGGCAGAATTCAACGGACAGGATGGAAGACCTGTCTATATTGCATACCAGGGAAAGGTCTATGATGTCAGTCAGAGCGCGATATGGAAGGGCGGGCGGCACATGAAACGCCATAGCGCAGGACTGGATCTTGCTTCGGAATTCCCGGCAGCACCTCATGGAGAAGAGGTCTTTGAAAGATACCCTCAGGTAGGGATTTTAAAACAGAAGACTGAATCAGAAAGACCTATGCCGGCATTCTTGTCCTCCCTGATTGAGCGTTTTCCCTTTCTCGAACGTCATCCCCATCCCATGACGGTCCACTTTCCCATCGTCTTTCTCTTGTCCGTTGTCTTTTTTGACGCTCTCTATCTACTTACGGGTGTGGATTCGTTTAAGAGTACTGCTTTTCACTGTTTGATCGGCGGGATTTTATTCATGCCTGTGGGCATGCTGACGGGTCTGTTTACCTGGTGGTTAAACTACCTGGCGAAACCGCTGAAACCGGTAACGTTGAAGATAATACTTTCCAGTATCCTGCTCATTGCTGCAACCTGCTCCCTTCTCTGGAGAATATTCGAGCCCTGCATACTGGAGACCCAAGGGATTGCAAGGATTATTTACTTGATACTCATCCTGTCCTTTGTGCCGCTTGTATCCAGCATAGGATGGCTCGGGGCGACTTTGACCTTTCCCATTGAAAGAAAATAACGCCGGCCCCATCTTAGTCTTTCGCGGACACACTGAATTAATCTCCGCCATAATTTATTGCCTATAACACTCAGCAATTCTTAGAAAATATTTTTGTTTGACTTGTAGAGCAAATTCTTCTAAAAAAACAGCATATCCAAACCCGTTATAGCATCATATCCGTGCTATATCCGTTTTCAATAAGGAGGACAATATGAAACGCATGTCTATCTTCGTCACGCTAATCTTTATCGTCAGTCTTTTTTCAGTAAGTGCGTATGCCCAGGAGGTGCTCAAGCTGGGTATCCCTCTGCCTCTTACGGGCACTAACGCAAAATTCGGAGAAATAGAAAAGAAATCCTATGAGATCGCTATGCAGGAAATAAACGCCAAGGGAGGCATAAAGGGCAAGAAGGTGGTACTGGAATTTGAGGACTCCCAGGGTAAACCGGAGGTGGCAAGGTCTATAATTGAGAGACTCATCGATGTGAAAAAACAGCAGGTGGTTTTCGGTGAGTACAGTTCTTCCTGTTCGAAAGCGATTTCCGCGGTGGCTGAGGAAAGAAGGGTCCCTTACATGGTCGTCACCGGTGCAACGGATGATATTACCCAGCAGAAATACAAATACGTCTTCCGCCTGAACCCCACGAATGCATATTATGCCAAGGGACTCATGTCGTTTTTGGATACGGTTGTGAAGCCAAAGACGATCGCAATTCTTTACGAGAGTTCGGACTTCGGAACCTCCGGCGCCGAGGATATGGTACATCAGGCGAAGAAAGCCGGCATGCAGGTCCTCGTAAAGGAACAGTATGAAAAAGGCGCAGTGGATTTCAGGCCGATTTTATCGAAAGTAAAAGCGGCAAAGCCTGATGTCATCTACATGGTTTCGTATGTTATGGATGCGGCGCTCCTCATGAGACAGATAAAAGAATTGCGGATTGACGCAAAGCTCTATGCAGGCGGCGCTGCCGGATTCGCCATCCCGGAATTTATACAGAATGCAAAAGAGGCTTCAGAACTTGTCATGACAGCCACCCTCTGGAGTCCCCAAATAACGTATCCGGGGGCAAGGGAGTTTGCAGAAAAGTACAAGAAACTCTACAAGGATTACCCCTCTTATCATGGTGCAGAGGCGTATTCAGCCCTTTATGTTATAAAGGATGTGCTTACCCGGGCAAAATCCTGGAAGTCGGAGGACATCCGTGCGGCCTTCAAATCGACAAAGATGATGACGGCCTTCGGCCCTGTAAAATTTGAGGATAAAGAAGGCTACACGAACCAGAACTTCATGGACACCCTCGTGATGCAGGTCATTAAAGGAAAACATGAAACTATCTGGCCGCTAAAATATGCAAGCGCGAAATATGTATACCCTATCACGAAGTGGAGAGAGCGAAGGTAGCAGAAGGGGGATGAATGGAGCAGTATGAACTCTTTTTGCAGACCCTGATAGCCGGATTCATGTTAGGGGGGCTTTATGCGCTGATTGGCCTTGGCATGGCTCTTATTATGGGCGTCATGAGGGTCATCAACCTTGCCCACGGCGATTTCATGATGATAGCCATGTATATCGCCTACTGGCTTTTTACGCTGTTTGAAATTGACCCCTATGTCTCTGTGTTTATTGCTGCCCCCGCGCTCTTTTTGTTCGGGCTTGTAATTCAAAAGTACCTGTTAACCCCTGTCATGAAGGTGGAATCCATACTACCCCATAACCTGGTGATACTCACCGTAGGTCTGGCTATGGTATTCTCCAACCTTGCAACGGTATTTTTCACGGGCGACTATCGGTCAACACCGGTAAGCTATGCTTCAAATGCCTGGTATCTGACGGATTACTGGCCGGAATCTCCCATAGAACTGTCCCTTTCCATGCCGTGGACATTGTCGTTTGTCGTTGCGGTTATTATCACAATAGCCTTATGGATATTCCTCACCAAGACAGATACAGGGAAGTCTATCAGAGCCACAGCACAGGACGTCGATGCGGCGCTTCTCTTGGGCGTCAATGTAAACCGGGTGAGGATGGTAACCTTCGGTATCGGATTGGTCCTTGTTGCGGCTGCTGGCTGTCTTTTCATCCCTATCTATTATCTCTACCCGGCGCTGGGGAAACAATTTACCAACGTGGGGTTCGTTATTACAGTCATCGGTGGCATGGGTTCAACAAACGGTGCCGTAATCGGGGGGTTGATCCTCGGTATTTTTGAGTCCATGACAGCCACCTATATCGGGATGGGATGGGCGCCTGTGGGAAGATTCGCAATTTTCGTGGCAGCCCTTATATTTTTACCTGGAGGGATTGCATCGATCATCAGGAAGAGGAGGTTAGGAAAATGAAAAAACACCTGCCTCTCATAATCTTTGCCAGCCTTTGCGTCGTCCCGTTCATGGATCTCAGTTCATATGTCATGCACATACTCATCCTCGTTTTAATGTGGTCGGTAATCGGTATGGCATGGAACATCCTGGGTGGATATACAGGCCAGGTTTCCTTTGGACATGCTGCCTTCTTCGGCTTTGGCGCGTACACAGCGGGACTTCTCTA
>CAITLA010000265.1 GCA_903893135.1 uncultured Syntrophaceae bacterium
ATATTCTTGGCGTATTCGTTGAGCTCGCATGCTTTTTCTATTCCCCGATGGGCATAGCCGATTACCGGAACCACCTCTACAACTTTTTCATCTTCATAAGTGATTCTCAATTGTACCGGTTCAGGCAGTACCGGGTGTTGTGGCCCAAAGGGTACTGTTGTGCGTGCAACCATTAACTCTCTCCTTTCGACACATCCTTTTTTGCTTTCAAAAGAGGCGTAACAGGACTATCCTGGGCCAAAAGCAAATGTCCGCCGTAGTCAATGGCGAGATCTTTCACTTTTAAGCCGAACAGTTCCTTCATTTCATTTTCAATAAGCACCGTTGCAAGAGTAACGCGGGAGAGGCTATCGACCTCTTCATCCTTTGCCACTTTATACCGCAGGCCGGTCATTTCAGTACCACTGTTAAGGCTGAAAAAGTAGGTCACTTCCAGCAGTTCGTTCAGGTCGCTGCATACGGCCGTCACGAATTTGCCGCCTTCATCCAGAAATTTCTTGCCCTCGGCTAATAATTCTTCCTTCTTAATCTCCCTTATATTTTCCATCCCCTTCTTCCTCAAAGTTTCGCTAATTTCTGCAGGGCCATTACAACGCCATCTATGATGGCCTCCGGCCTTACAGAGCAGCCAGGAACATATACGTCAACCGGAATCACCTTATCCACACCGCCCAGAACATTATAACAATTGTGGAATACACCGCCCGTAGCGGCGCATGTTCCGACACTGACGACTACTTTAGGATCGGGAACCTGCTCATACAGATTCTTCAAGACCCGGGCTGTGCGCCTGTTAACGGGCCCCGTAATGAGAAGTATGTCAGCATGCTTGGGGTTTCCCATATTAACCATACCGAATCGTTCCACATCATAAAGAGGAGTCAGACAGGCGAGTATCTCTATGTCACAGCCATTACAGGAACTGTTGTCAAAGTGCAGAATCCATGGCGATTTAACGCGAGATCTTTGTATCAATCCCATAGTTCTTAAGATACCCCCTTAGTGTAATAGATATAGGCAATATTAATTATACCCAGGATCAATCCTACTGACCAGCTCAAGCGAACCATCCAGCCAACAGTCATTCTCGCAGTAACATTGTCAATGAGGAGCTCCAGTAAAAATGCAGCCAAAGCAATTAAGATACCCACCCATAGCGGGTTCGTCCAAAAGAGAGAGATTATTCCCAGAAGCAGGATGATCTCGTACCACTCCGCCAGATGAAAGAGAGCGAAATAAGGACCTGAGTATTCGGTAGTCACTCCTTTCACAATTTCCTGATGGCCGTGGTGTGATGTCGAAATATCAAACGGCGATTTACGCATCTTTATGGTTAATACGTAAAGAACTGCCAAGAATAACGGCCAAAGAGTGAAGAGCAAAGGTTTATCCTGTATGAATATTTCGCTGATGAGAAAGCTTCCATTCTGGGCGTAAATCGCGATCGCCAGAAGAAGAAGTACGGGTTCATACGCCAGAATCTGCATCAGCTCCCGGTTCGCTCCGAAATGGGCATAGGGTGATTTCGTACTGAATCCGCCCAGAACCAGGCAGACACCGGCAAACCCGAGGAGAAACACAAGGAGGAGAAAATCCGATTTCATGACGAGAAAAATCAGACTCGCTATCATAAAAACCAGGTATCCGTAGATCCAGACAAACTGCAACTTGCTTACGGCAATATGTTCTTTCCCCAAGAGCTTAAAGAAGTCGTAGAATGGCTGAATAATGGGAGGACCATACCGACCCTGCATGCGCGCTGTAATCTTACGGTCTATGCCAAAAAGCAAACCGCCAACGATAGGAGCACCGACTAAAGTGACAAGGACAAAAAGGAACTGTTTAATCATCATATAACGATCACCCCGCATCCAAGCATAATGACTAAGAGTAAGATGGCTATGGCGTTTGCCCAGGGATTTACCCTTTTTTCACCCAATGTGCTCTGATAATAATAGCCACCAAGCTGGAATTTAGTTTTACGATCCGCTTCAGCCAACCACTCATCCGTATCAGTACCACCGGTCTGTTCACCGCACATGTAGACGGGCCGCAGTTCCGTGGGTTTCAGTCCGATCAAAAGCAAGGGCAGGAGCAAGGCAACAATCAGAATCAAGTAGAGAGGCCACACGGGGAAAAGACCCAAAATATCTCTCTGCATAAAAGAGGGCGTTGTCAGTATCAAGTTATTCAAACCCAGGGCAATGATCTGATTTCCGGAAATGACGTCGTTCGTCGCAGCACGAAGGAAATTCTGGTAAATCGGACCGACCCCTATGCCAACGACAAATATACCGGCGAGCAGAGTCCATAACGGAACAGAGTAGCTCAGTGATAATTTTTCAAAAGGCCTCTCTATCTTCGGCAGGACCTGAAGGAGCCGCCCGAGCCATTTTGTCCAGAAAACTATCGTCAGGGTACTCGCCAGAACAAATAACACTGCTGCCAGTGGAACGGTGTAGGCTGCTTCCAGGGCAATCCATTTACCCAGGAGCATGCCGAAGGGAGGAAGAAACATGGACAGGATGCCAACGGCGGTAATCAGTGTGGTAAGGGGCGCCTTCGCAGCAAGGCCTTCCATGTCTTCAATATCACGACTCCAGATCTGGTGCTCGATCGTGCCGGCACAGAGAAATAGCAGTCCTTTGGATATGGCGTGGAAAATGATGAGCAGAATTGCTGCGGCAATGGAAAGAGGTGTATTAATCCCGGCGCAGGCAATGATCAGTCCCAGATTGGCAATTGTGGAATATGCCAAGACCCTTTTCCCCGTTGACTGGCTGATTGCCAGTGCTGATGTGGCAAAGAAGGTAAATGCTCCGGCGATTGCAATGATGACGCTCAAATACGTTCCTGCATACGCAGGCGCGAGCCTGAGAACCAGGTAGACTCCAGCCTTAACCATCGTGCTGGAATGCAGTAAAGCAGAAACAGGCGTAGGTGCAACCATTGCTCCCAGAAGCCAGCTCTGAAAGGGCATCTGGGCTGCTTTCGTGAAACCGGTATAGCAGAGAAGCGCGATCGGCAGTACGGCAACAGAGGACTGGATACCTCCACTAATAAGGCTCTGTACGGAAAGGGCGGATGATCCTCCCTGGGTAGCGTAAAGATAAATAATGGCCAGAATAAAGGCCGTGCCTCCCGTGGAATTCATCCATACGGCACGTGCCGCGTTGTGTATGGCCTCTTTCGTTCTATCGTGCGATATTAGCTGGAAGCTGCATAATGTGGTCACTTCCCAGAAGAAGTATAGCCAGACCAAATTATTCGCAAACACCAGGCCATTCATGGCTCCCAAAAACAGAACGAGCCAGAAAAGGAACCTCGACTGTCTGGATTTTTCAATGTTAGCGTGGTGTTCATGGTCATACATGTATCGCAGGGCAAAAATGCAGATGAGTGACCCTATTATGGAAATAACCATGGTCATGACAAGGGCCAAATGATCAACGACAAACGCAGGCGCCACTTCAATATGGGCCTTCATGACGAATTCAAAATATGCAAGTGGGAGAATCTGTGTGAGGGCGAAAATGAGAACCAACCAGTTCCGCAATGATATGCCCACGTATAGATAGAAGATGAGAATAGCATAGTCCAAGATGGTGATAAGTAAGCCCCAGTCAAACCCGCCTGGTGTATATGTGAAAGGACCTCTTAGTGAAAGTAGAATGCTGTTAGCAATTAAAACTATGGCTGTTGCAATAACAATGATGTTTCGCACATAGTAATTACGAACAGCCAGTACGAGAAATCCTGCCGCAACAGGTAGCAAGATTGCGATTGCCATCATTTGGTCAGCCAATTTTCTGCCTCCTTAATGTTTACTTGCATCGTCACCAAAATCCTGCAGCTTCCTTTTTCCGATGCTGCAAGAAAGCTTATATACATTATGCGATAATTTTCAACTGGATGGATTGCTAATCGATACATCTTTTTTACTTGGGAAATCACCCTTGGCCGAACGAACTCCATTATATGGTATTAGGGCAGTATCCTAAAGCTGAATGGGGAGGTCACCAAGGTGTTCAGTGTAGATCTTGAAACCACATTGCCCGACGAATGCATACATACAAAAAATTTTTTGAAATACATAGGCATTCCACTTTCTTGCGCTCTATAACTTTAAGCCTATCCGCAAGTCAAGGAAAAATTTTTGCCCTGGAGAAATCTCCTTAACCGAAACGGCACCCGGGGATCTGGAAGATCTTTGTATGTCTGTACATATTAATGCAATGATATTATGAGACATTACTGCTCTGAAAATATGTTCCTTAAACAATGTATCTTTTATTATTTCTTGACTTTCGGACGAAATATGGTATCAGAGTGACCGCTTGTCGTAAGATCAGGAATGAAAAATGAAAAGTGTTCACGGTGGGAGTTCTTATGCGCGAGGAAAAAGACAATCCCCCGTGAATATTAATAAACGATAGGAGATGGAACATTGTACAAGGTATTAGAGACGACTTTTTTGCAGGAGATTATTGTCAGAATGGTTATCGAGGCTCCAGAGATCGCCCGCAAGAGGAAGGCAGGGCAGTTCGTCACTCTGATGATAGACGACAAGGGAGAAAGGATTCCTCTGACCATAGTGGATTCTGACAGTGAAAAGGGAACAATAACTATTATCTTTCAGATCGTCGGGAAGACCACGACTCACCTGGCCTCACTTAAAAAAGGGAATTATATCATGCACATACTCGGTCCCCTTGGCCATCCCACGGAGATAGAAAACTTCGGTACAGCAGCCATTGTCGGCGGGGGAGTGGGTATTGGCGTGGCATATCCCATAGCGGCGGCCCTGAAAAAAGCCGGGAACAAAGTCATCTCCATTATCGGGGCGAGGACCAAGGATATCCTCATTCTTGAAGATGAAATGAAGGCTGTCAGCGACGAATTGCTCGTATCGACCGACGACGGCAGTTATGGGTTCTGCGGATTTACCAGTCAGGTATTGCAGAATGTGATTGATAGAGGACAGAAGCTGGACATCGTGTACGCCATCGGACCGGTGCCGATGATGCGGGTTCTCGCCAATTTGACGAAACCTTACGGCATCAAGACTATTGTAAGTCTGAACCCTATCATGGTCGATGCCACCGGGATGTGCGGCGCCTGCCGTGTTTCCGTGGGCGGCAAGACAAAATTCGGCTGTGTGGATGGTCCGGAGTTCGACGGTCATCAGGTAGATTTCGCTTTATTAATGAGCCGCCTCAGGATGTATTGCGATGAAGAAAGGCAGGCCGTGCAACATTATAGGTGTGAATGTGATGGAAAATAAAGAAAAAACTGAAAAGAAAGAGAAAAAGGAAAAAGTTCCCCGACAGGCCATGCCTGAACAGGATCCCAAGAAGAGAATCAGCAACTTTAACGAGGTGCCGTTGGGGTATACTGCGGACATTGCCTTGAAGGAGGCAAGCAGGTGTATTCAATGCAAGAAACCCACTTGCATTGAAGGGTGTCCTGTGGATGTGGCCATTCCGGACTTCCTCAAGCTGATTGCCGAAGGGCACTTCATCGAAGCCGCATGGAAGCTCAAGGAGACAAACGCCCTTCCCGCTGTCTGCGGGCGCGTTTGCCCGCAGGAAGATCAGTGTGAAAAACTCTGCGTCCTCGGCAAGAAGGGCGAACCCGTTGCAGTTGGAAGGCTTGAACGCTTTGCCGCGGATTTTGAGCGTGAGAGCGGCAATATTGTAATTCCAAAGGTGGCACCTCCAACAGGCAAAAGGGTCGCTATCGTGGGAGCCGGGCCCGCCGGTCTTACAATCGCGGGCGACCTGGTTAAAGTGGGCCATGACGTGACCATTTTTGAAGCCCTCCATAAGTCGGGCGGGGTTCTAATTTACGGCATTCCGGAGTTCCGTCTTCCCAAGGCGATCGTGGATGCCGAGGTAAATTATTTGGAAAAACTGGGCGTGAAAATTGTACTGAACGCGGCTATCGGCAGACTTAAAACGGTGGATGACCTATTTGCGGAAGGATTCCATGCGGTATTTTTGGGAGTCGGCGCCGGTGCCCCCGTTTTTATGAATATCCCCGGTGAAAATCTGAGTGGTATATATTCCGCCAATGAATATCTGACAAGATCAAACTTAATGAAGGCCTATCTGTTCCCGGAATATGACACGCCCATAGCGAAAGGCAAGAATGTAGCGGTCATCGGCGGCGGTAACGTGGCCATGGATTCAGTGAGAACAGCCCTTCGCCTGGGTGCTGAAAATGCCTATATCATCTATCGCCGAAGCGAAGTGGAGCTGCCGGCGAGGAAGGAAGAGGTTCATCACGCCCACGAAGAGGGTGTACAATTCAAGATACTCCATAACCCTGTTGAATATATCGGCGATGAGAACGGCTGGGTGAAACAGATTAAATGCATCCGCATGGAACTGGGCGAACCTGATGATTCGGGAAGGCGAAGACCGATACCCATAAAGGGATCTGAGTTCACTATTGATGTGGATACGGTTGTCGTAGCCATCGGAACGGAAGCGAACCCGGTTATCCCGAGGACGACGCCGGGTCTGGAGGTAAATAAGTGGGGCTATATCATAACGAAGAGTGAAACGGGTGAGACGAGCCGGGAAGGCATTTACGCTGGAGGCGATATCGTAACCGGGTCGGCGACCGTCATCCTGGCCATGGGGGCCGGAAGAAAAGCAGCCGGTGCAATCGATGCTCACGTGAAGGAGAAAAGCTGACATTCTGTAAAATGGGATAACAGAGGGCCGGGAAATTCCTCCCGGCCTTTTTTTGTGCAAAAAAATTCTCTGTAAGACATCAGACGGCTTTGAAAAATTTTCTCTCTGTCATTTCCGCTTTTCCTCTATGCAATTCCGCCCACTTTAAATTTACTAATCCCCCTCCCCTGCCTTTTCCTTGACATACGAGGCATGTTCTCCTATAGTTCCCAACGCTATGACATTATTAATAATGGGACTCACTCCTCACAATCCTCCCTCGCGCAAAGAGGGATTGAGGGGAATGTTTAGAAGGGACGAAGAAGCACAAGGAGAGTTCAAAAATGTCCAAGCCTAAAATAGTTTTCATGGGAACGCCGGAATTTTCCGTTCCATCCCTTGAGATCCTGATCAGGCATGATTACCCGATTGTTGGTGTCGTGACTCAGCCCGACAGACCAAGGGGCAGAGGCAGAGTCTCCGCTCCACCACCGGTAAAGGTGATCGCCGAGAAATACAAAATTCTCGTCGCTCAACCGGAACGTTTGAGAAATCAAGAATTCCTGGATTATTTTAGAAACCTTTCTCCGGACCTGGTTGCCGTTGCAGCCTTCGGCCAGCTGCTTCCCGGGGAGATTATAAGAACTCCAAGGTTGGGGTGCGTAAATGTACACCCATCTCTCCTCCCTAAATACAGAGGCGCAGCGCCCATCAATTGGGCGTTAATCGAGGGAGAGGTGAAGACCGGTGTAACCATAATGTTGATGGACGAAGGCCTGGATACAGGTGACATTCTTACACAGGAAGAGACTATGATCGAGCCTACGGAAACGTTCGGGAAGCTCAATGACAGGCTGGCAGATATGGGGGCGAGGCTCCTCTTAAAGACAATTGATATGGTCGTTAGCGGTAACTCCACACGAAGACCCCAGGATGCATCGCTTGCCACATATGCCCCCCGGCTCACGAAGGAAGATGGCCTGATCCGGTGGGACGCCGATGTGCATCAAACGGTTAACCTCATCAAAGGCCTCTCGCCGGCACCCTCTGCATATACCTTTTTCAAGGGAAAGATGCTGAAGATATTCTCTGCTCTGGGAGAAGAAATTCCCTCTGCGGAATCCACGGGAAGAATCGGCACAGTGACGGAAAAAGGTCTTCCCGTTGCCGCAAGGAACGGATATGTGTATTTGCAGGAGGTTCAACTGGAAAACAAAAAGAGAATGTCTATCCTGGATTTTCTTAGGGGCTTTCGCATGGCACCGGGGGACACCCTGGGTTCTGTACGATGATGACAAAAACGCCTCGCCACATGGCCGTTGAAATCTTAAATCGCGTGGAGGAAGAAGGCGCATATGCAGAACCACTCCTGGATGCCTCTCTTTCGTGCGCTCGTGAGACAAAACTCCAGGACAGAAGGTTAATCACCCAGATTGTCTATGGCACGCTGAGGATGAGGGGACATCTGGACTGGATTATCGAACACCTTTACAGGGGAAAATTCGACTCCATGGACGTGAGTATAAAAAACATCCTGAGGACAGGCCTCTACCAATTGCTGTTCACCGAAAGGATACCGGATTTCGCCATCGTCGATGAGGCCGTTGAGATAACAAAGAAAATGCACCGGAGAGGATCAGGACTGGTTAATGCAATCCTGAGAAATTTCATCCGGAAGAAAGATCAGATCGCCTATCCCGAGATAGGAAGAGACCCGGCACTTAATATCTCCATTGTACATTCGCATCCTTTGTGGATGGTAAAAAAATGGATTGAAATGTTGGGCGTAGAAGAAACTGCGGCGCTCTGCAAAGCGAACAATCAAGTCCCCCCCGCAACAGTGCGGGTGAATACACTGAAGACAACCCGTGACGGGACAAAGGAAGAACTGTCGCGGCATGGATTTGAAGTAAAGGAGACCGCCTTTTCTCCTGATGGTCTGATTATATCCAATCCGGCAATGTCCGCGAGAGAAACAGACTGTTATGCCTCGGGAAGGATTCAGTTTCAGGACGAGGCCTCTCAGTTGATTGCCCGCCTCGTTTCCCCGAAACCGGGGGAAAACGTCCTTGATATCTGCGCCGGTATGGGAGGAAAAACTACCCATCTGGCGGCGATCATGGAGAATCGCGGGAGCATTCTGGCCATCGACATCAGTGAAAAAAAGATTGACGCCCTGTGCAAAAACTTAAGTAGGCTCGATGTTGCCATTGTGGATACACAGGAGGGAGACGCCAGAGAGAAAGCGGGGAAGGCCTTCGCCGAGAGTTTCGACAGAATCCTTATTGACGCGCCATGTACGGGACTCGGCACATTGAGGAGGAATCCCGAAATAAAATGGCGTTCCTTCCCTGAGGATGCCGCGAAATGTTCCGTTATGCAGAAGGCAATATTGGAAAATGCTGCGCCATACATAAAAAGAGGCGGTTCCCTTATTTACAGTACCTGCACAATTACGGGGGAGGAAAACGAAGAGGTAATCGAGGATTTTACTAACCGCCATCCTGATTTTATTTGTATTCGTCCGCCGGATACGATAAATTCCAGTCTGGTCGACGACCACGGGTATTTCAGGAGCTATCCCCACCGGCATGGCACGGATGGTTTCTTCGGGGCGGTGCTTGTAAAAGGCATGGAGGGGGAAAAACAGAATGACTGATGGAAGATTTCCATGGAGGCCGACGATGAAAACAATTTTTCTCTTGATCGCCGTTTTGATAGCATCGGGCTGTGCATCACACGGCCCGGTTCTCTACCCTAACGAACACTTCAAGATGGTCGGAGAAGATCAGGCACATAGGGATATTGCAGACTGCGATCGTCTGGCTGCTGAATATGTTAAGTCAGACGCCGGCAAGACCGTGGCAAAGAACACGGCAGGGGGTGGAGCCACCGGCACCGTCGTTGGAGGGGCTGCGGGTGCCGTTACAGGACATCTGGGAAGAGGAGCGGCAGTGGGAGCGGCTGCAGGCGCCGCGGCCGGCCTGGTGAGAGGGGTATCCAAGGCATCCGAACCAAGCCCGATCCACAAGAGGTTTGTAGAAAAATGCCTGAGAGAGCGGGGATACGAACCTTTAGGATGGGAATAACAGCAATAGTTGTGGACATTGACTGCCATTGACTCTAAGGATACAAACATGTTAGGTGGCGTCGGGAGGAAATATATATGTTTTTAAAGCAGATGCAGGTCGGCCACATGGCGATATTTGCCTACATTGTGGGCGATCCGGAAAGCGGTGAAGCGCTTGTCATTGATCCGGCGGCAAATTGCGGCGGCATCATCAAGGTGGCGCAAGAAAACAATTTTAACATCAAATATATTGTTAATACTCACGGCCATGTGGATCACATATCAGGCAATACGGAAATGAAAAAAAAGACGGGGGCCGAGATCATCATTCACAAAGATGATGCTGAATTACTTGTATTCACGCCACCCATGGTCTTTAAGATGTTCGGGGCCGAACAATCCCCGCCTGCCGATATCACTGTCAATGACGGCGATCTTATAACTGTGGGAGGCCTTTCACTAAAGGTCATCCACACCCCCGGGCATTCCCCCGGCGGTATGTCCCTCTACACAAAAGGGTATGTCTTCACCGGAGATACCCTCTTTGTTGAAGCTGTGGGAAGAACCGACCTCCCCGGAGGCTCATGGTCCGTGATGCACCGCTCTATCACGGAAAGGCTCTGCACACTGCCTGATGACACGAAGGTGCTGCCTGGACATAACTACGGAAGGATGCCGACTTCCACGATAGGTCACGAAAAGATGTACAACCCGTATATAAAATAGACATCGGAAAGTGCATGATGGATGCTAAAGGACTAATCTCAACAGATTTCAAAGGACTAAAACTGCAAAGCAGGGGAAAGGTCCGTGATATCTATGAAGTTGCTAATTTTCTCCTTGTCGTCGCAACAGACAGAATATCCGCTTTTGACGTCGTCATGCCCAATCCTATTCCGGGAAAAGGTGAGATACTCACAAGAATGTCTGCCTTCTGGTTTAACATGATGACAGATATTGTCGAAAACCATCTCTTATCTACAAATCCCTTCGATTTCCCCGGTGAGTGCGGTCATTACAGGAAGGAACTCGCAGGAAGGGCCATGCTCGTAAAGAAGGCAAAGCCGTTTCCTGTCGAATGTGTTGTCCGTGGATACCTGAGCGGCTCAGGCTGGAAGGATTACCGGGAGAGCAGGACTATTTCAGGCATGAAGCTTCCAACCGGATTAAGAGAATCCGCAAAACTGTCTGAACCCCTGTTTACACCTTCCACCAAGGCCCCGGAAGGAAAGCATGACATGCCAATAACAAGAAGAGAGATGGAAAATACCATCGGTTCCGAACAGACGGAGAAGATTATTGAAATAAGCCTTGCGATTTATGCGAGGGCGTCAAGGCATGCCGAAGAGGCGGGTATCATTATTGCTGACACCAAAATGGAATTTGGCATCATAGAAGACAGGCTGATCCTGATTGATGAACTGCTGACGCCGGATTCATCGAGATTCTGGCCAAAAAAGAACTACGAAGAGGGAAGACCCCAGAAGAGTTTTGACAAACAGTTCTTGAGAGATTATCTCATCTCCATCAACTGGAACCAAAAACCGCCCGCCCCGGACCTTCCTGATGAGATTATCGAAGAGACAAGGAAAAAATATGAGGAAGCATTAAATAGACTTGTCAGATAAGCATATCCATCTCTCTTGACATATCCAAAAAAGTTATTAGCTTAAGAAGAATTTATATATGCGCATTAGCTGTTGAAGAATGTCGAAAAAATTGCCCAATTATCAAGAAAAACAGCATATCCTTTACATAAAACACCACTCCGAGAAGGATCTCATCGCATACGGAGATGCGTTTCTTGAGGAGGGAAAAATCTCCGATGCCGTTGATTTTTATCAGAAGGCAAATTACGTTCATGGCCTGGAAAAAATCAAAGGCATGGCTGAACTATCGGGGGATGTCATGCTTCTTCAACAGGTCTTGAAGCCTTTGAGACAAACAATCCCGGAGGAAACCTGGGAAGCAATAGGACAGCGCGCCTTGGAGTTTAAGAAATACTTATTCGCCCTTTACGCCTTTGAAAAAGGCAATAACAATACTATGGTCGGACGCATAAAGGAAATAATCAAATCGGAGGACGACGGTAAGCATTGATGACAAAGCGCTGCTACTATGAATGCCTCGGAGTCGATCGAAACTCTACAGACGAGGAAATGAAGAAAAATTATAGAAAACTTGCTATGCAGTATCATCCGGACAGAAACCCGGGCGATAAAAATGCGGAGGAACAATTCAAAGAAGCGGCGGAGGCTTACGAAGTCTTAAGCGATAAAGAGAAGAGGGATATCTATGACCGTTACGGCCATGAAGGTCTCAATGGCATAGGATTCAGAGGCTTCTCGGGTTTTGACGATATATTCGCAAGTTTTAGTGATGTCTTCGAGGACATCTTTGGATTTGGCACTGGACGTACAAGATCAAGAACATCGCGGCGTGCCGGGGCCGACCTCCGTTATGACCTCAAAATATCGTTCATGGACGCTGCCTTCGGTACCTCCAGAGATATCGACGTGCAGAAAACTCAGAGCTGTTCTCTGTGCCATGGTACGGGTGCTGCACCGGGAAGTGCGCCCGAAACATGCCGCCAATGCTCCGGCAGAGGCCAGGTAACACAGTCAAGCGGTTTCTTCATGATCAGTACTACATGCCCTCAATGCAGGGGACATGGCAGAGTCATAACAAAATTGTGCCCGGACTGCATGGGAGCGGGCAGGAAAAAAGTTACGAAAACTGTCCATCTGAAGATACCAGCCGGTGTCGAAACAGGTTCGCGGTTGAGACTTCACGGGGAAGGCGAAGATGGAGAATATGGCGGACCACGGGGCGATCTCTATGTGTTTATCCATGTGGAGGCCCATGATTTTTTTGAGAGAAGAGATAACAATATATATTGCCAGATCCCTATTTCATTTGTCCAGGCGACCCTGGGAGCGACAATTGAGGTGCCAATTCTAAATGGCACAGAAAAACTCAAGATTTTGCGGGGAACCCAGAATGGCGCCATATTCCGTCTGAAAGGAAAGGGCATTCCAAACCTGAGAGGATACGGGCGTGGGGACCAGATTATTGAAACTTTAGTCAAGATACCTGTCAATCTGAACAAGAAGCAGGAAGAGCTTCTGAGAGAATTTGCTAAATTGAGCGGCGAATTATGATCCCCTGAAGCCCGCAAATTGGCGCTTCTAAGATCTGCTGCAAAAAGTCTTGTAATACTGACCAGGCACGGCCCGCCTATACGAAGTCCATAATAAGAAAAAATGGACAATTGGAAAAACATCATTTATAAGTATACTCGTCGCTGTCTCTATGTGTCGTCATACGAACTCAGACATGATTATGCGAAACTAGGGTCTCTGCGCCGCTCTTCGCACTGCTGTTACGCCGGGATCAATCCATATTCATGTTGAGGAAGAAAACAACTGCGACAAGCAAAAGATACAATAACCGATTCTACCTGGAAAGGAGGTTCTATGATTACACGAAAAAAATGGTCAGTATTATTAATCGTGGGTATTTTCTTTATTTCCGGTTGCGGTGCAGAATTGGCAGTCATGGGTGCAGCGGCTGGTGCAGGCTCGGGGACGTACTTCTACATCAACGGCGAGCTTAAAACAGATTACTACTATTCTTTTGATAAGGTATGGTCGGCCTGTGAAAAAACTGTGGCAGATATGCGCGGTTTGGATGTTGAACCCCTCAAAGAAATAGGTTCAGGTAAGATATCTGCCATGATTGAGAATGAAAAAGTTCAGATTATTGCAAATTATAAGGCGAAAAATGTTACCACTGTTTCCGTGCGGGTGGGCATCATGGGTGACAGACTCGCATCGCAGCTCCTGCATGACAAAATCGCTGACAATCTCACAAAAAAGAAGTGACGATAATATCCATACCATCTATATTCATTGACAGGAATATGTGATGAAAAAAAAACTGGCAGTGGGAATTATTCTCGGCGCTATTCTCGTCTATCTGTCTATCAGGGGCATCAATTTCCAAGATGTCGCTCAAGGCTTCAAAACTATCAGGTATGGTTATGTGCTGCCTGTATTAATAATCATGTTTATCATGCAGGCCTTAAGATCCCTGCGATGGGGAGTCATACTTAGTCCCATAGTCAAGGTGGATCAGCTTTCTCTTTTCTCCGTCACAAGCGTAGGATTCTTAGCCATTATCGCCATCCCGGCGCGTCTCGGTGAACTGGCACGTCCTTATCTGATCACAAAGAAATGTCATATCCGGATGACCGCCGCCATTGGTACTATTCTCGTGGAGCGCGTCTTTGATTGCCTGACAGTACTACTAATTTTCCTTCTTGCGTTATTCTTCACACCATTTCCCCCATGGCTGATCAGATCCGGTATTGTTTTTTTACTGATCACTCTGATCATATTGGTCGGCATGATATTCATGATATTGAAAAGAGAGGTGTCTCTTAGGGTTCTAAATTCGACTTGCAGGAAACTCCCCGAAAAATATACTCTGAAACTGAACCATTTATTCCATCAATTTATCGACGGATTCAAGATCATAACTGATCCCAAACTCCTCTTCCATGTGATCTCTCTATCCATCGTGATATGGCTGATGGATGTCGTTGCGATATATCTCATGTTCTTAGCCTTCGGCTTTGCCCTGCCACTTGCCGCTCCCTTTGTCGTGATGATTATTCTTATGATCGGGATTACCATACCTGCGGCGCCGGGTTTCGTCGGAAATTGGCATTATTCCTGTATCTTGGGACTTTCCCTCTTCGGAATTCCCAAGGCAGAGGCCTTCACCTTCTCTGTTGTGTTTCATGTTATATGCGTAGGGATTATAATCATTCTGGGATTGATGTTTTTACCCTCAAACAAATTCTCTCTTTCCGATCTGAGCCGGCAGGAAAATTAACCTTCTATTGCTTCAGGATATCGTCAAGACCGTATCTTTTGATTTTCCTGTGAAGATTGCTGCGCTCCAAGCCAATGGCCTCTGCAGTTTTTGAAATATTTCCATCAAATTCCTTCAGTTTTTTTATGATATATTCTTTTTCAAAATCTATTTTTGCCGTTCTGAAAGAGTCTGACGCAAATAGAGGAAGTGCTGCTTCCGGAATTTCATGGTTTTCTTCCGTCAACAAAGGAATGTCATTCGCCGTAATCACATCTTGGGGAACCATGATGACAAGGCGTTCGATGAAATTTTTCAATTCCCTCACATTGCCCGGCCAATCATGCTCTATCAGTTTGGTTAAGGCGTCATCGGCGATTGTCTTTCCCTCCTCACATTCTTTCAGGCTGAATTCTCTGAGAAACCAGTTAGTCAATACGGGAATATCCTCTTTCCTTTCTCTCAATGGGGGAACTCTCAGAGGTATGACGTTAAGCCTGTAGTACAGATCCTGCCTGAATCTTCCCGCTTCCATCTCCAGTTCAAGGTCTTTGTTAGTGGCAGCAAGCACTCTGACATCCGTGGGTATGAAAGTATTTCCTCCTACCCTCTCAAATTTCTTCTCCTGAAGAATTCTGAGAATCTTCGCCTGGGCCTTCAGGCTCATATCTGCCACTTCATCGAGGAAGATAGTCCCTTCATGAGCAAGATCAAACTTGCCTCTCTTTTTCTCCGTCGCACCAGTAAACGAACCTTTTTCATGGCCGAAAAGTTCACTTTCTATCAGGTCCTCCGGAATAGCTGCGCAGTTAACTTCAACAAAAGGCTTGTATGCCCTCTTACTTAACTTGTGTATTGATCGGGCGACGAGTTCCTTTCCCGTCCCATTTTCCCCCATGATTAAAATCCACGCATTTGTGGGTGCCACGATACTGATCATTTCTTTCAATTCGAGTATGGGCGCACTGTTACCCGTAAGTTCATAGTCCTGGCTGATCTTCTGTTTTAATAATTTATTTTCCTCTTCCAAATTAATCAACTCAAACACGTGATTGACAATGAGTATCACCTTTTCCATGGACAGGGGCTTTTCAAAAAAATCAAAAGCCCCGAGCTTCGTAGACTTGACCGCCGTTTCAATAGTCCCATGGCCCGATATCATTATAACCCTTATCTGAGAGTATTGTGATTTGATCATCTTAAGGGTCTCAATGCCGTCAATGCCGGGAAGCCATATATCCAGGATAACAAGACTGGGCAGTTCTTCCTTGATTATTTTAAGGGCTTCTTCGCCAGAGGCCGCTGTCAGGACTTCATATCCCTCGTCTGTCAGGATGGACCCCAGGGATTGGCATATACTCTTTTCATCATCTACAATCAGTATCGTTCTCTGCATAATTCAACAATAACCTGTTTATGTATTTTACATCGGGAGAATAGCGATTTACCTTTAGCCTGAATCAGTGCCCTCCGGAATCGGCAATTCGAAAGCCACGATGGTCCCTGTGGGCACATTATCCCGGACGCTCACATGACCGCGATGATCCGATATAATCGTGCTCACTATAGCAAGACCCAGCCCCGTGCCAGTTCTTTTCGTGGAAAAGTAGGGCTCGAACATCTTCGCCTTATAACTGTAAGGCACACCATAACCGTTGTCTGCAACCTCGACTTTGGCCTTCTTATGGTTTTTATCAAAGGTAGTTCTGACCACAATATGACCATTATTTTTACTCACGGCGGCAACTGCATTATCCAGAAGATTGACCATGACGCGCTTTATCTGCTCGGAATCGAGATTCAATTTCGGTATATCTTGATCTGTCTGAAAATCAAATTCGATGTCTTTGTGTGCATCCTGAAAAAGAACGACGGAATCGCTTATGACCTCATTGAGATCGCTGAGAACAGGGTTGGTGACAGGAAGTTGCGCATAGCGGGAGAAGGCATTGACCAGGTTTTTTAACACATCAACCTGATCTATTATTGTCTTTGTGCATTCGTGAAAAATGGCACCGTCATCATCCAGTCTTTCAGCGTATTTCTTCTGCAATCGCTGGGCTGAGAGTTGGATAGGCGTCAATGGGTTCTTGATCTCGTGGGCCATTCTCCGGGCAATCTCCCTCCATGCCGCCGCTCTTTCAGCCTTACGAATCTGCGTGAGATCTTCAAATACAACCACCATGCCCATATAATTACCGTCATCGTCGTTTATCAGCGTTATCGTCATCAATACTGTTAATACTTTGCCTTTAAGCATCAACTCCAATTGTCTTTCTATGAAATTTGTTCCGTTCTCTTTCAGTTCCCTAGACAATTCATCCACTACAGCCAGATGTTCAGTAACTAACACATCCTGGAATCGTCTGTTGAGGACTTTTTCCGTCTTTATGTCTAACATCCTTTCGGCGGCTTTGTTGATGATTGTGATGACGTCATTTCGATCAATGGAAACAACACCGGCGGAGACGTTGCCAAGAACTGTTTCCATATATTTTCTTCGTTGCTCAAGATCTATATTCGCCTGTTCCAGTCCTTCTTTACTTCTTTTTAAGTCTTTTGTCATTTTATTGAAGGAATCAACGAGAATTCCTATTTCATCGTCCGCCACGATATCGATCTGATGGTCCAGTTCTCCGCGGGCTATCTTATTTGTTGCCAGAGCGAGATCCTGTATGGGTACCGTAATGCCCTTGGCAAGATACAGTCCAAACCATGTGGCCGAAAAAATGACTAAAAACGTCACGATGAAAAGCGTAATAATGTAGGTAAACTTTATGGGATTTTTTAACAGCGTAATCTGTCCATACTGCTCGGACGTCTTAGAAATGATTCCCATCTTGTTTACAAGTTCTTTGGGAATATGATAATTGACTGCAACGACGCCGATGACCTCCCCTGGACTCACATAGGAATAGATGGGAGCCACGCCGCGAATCAAATCGCCAACTTCTAATGATTCCACGACAGATACTTCCTGACCTGTAAAAACGTCTTCGAGCATCTTCGGGCTGAGCGGTTTAGGCTCAATATTGGGATTGTTGGGATCCCTTACAAGAAGGTTTCTCTCTTGGTTATTAAAATAAACCTCAAGCAGCCCCAGCTTATAATTCTTCTGACGCTGTTCAATTAAGGCTTTCAGATATTCTGCCCTCTCCTGGTCGTAGAGGCGATTTTTCGTGATGTCGGAACTGATCTGTCTGGCATAATATTTCGCTTGATCCGCAGACTGATGATAATAGACATTGGCAACCTCGACGGTTTTGTTCAAAGCATCGCCGATTGTGATGTTAAACCAGTTCTCTATGCTGTATGAAAATACACTGATGGCAACTAAAAACAGTGTTACTGTAGGAATCAAAGATAAGCCTACGAATGCGGCCACGAGCTTAGTTCTGAGTTTCGATCCCAGGACGCCGCGCTTGCTTTCGAAAAGTAGTTTGACGACATTTCTGACTATCAGAAAAACGAGCAGAAGTATCAGAATTACGAGGATCAGAATGATGTTGATATTTACTATCAGACCGATGATAAGCACGTTGCTCGAAATGGGAAG
Organism: uncultured Syntrophaceae bacterium; assembly: GCA_903893135.1. GTDB lineage: Bacteria > Desulfobacterota > Syntrophia > Syntrophales > UBA2185 > Fen-1135. The sequence goes on from CAITLA010000265.1 coordinate 18,185, forward strand.
AATGGCTCCCATGTGAGAGAGTTGAATTCCCAGTAAGCTCACCATGACAATGAGAAAGATAACGACAACGATGATTATGCGTTCTCTCTTACGCCTTTTTAATTCCCGATCATCTTTGATTAAATGGTCCTTAAACATGCCTATTAAACAAGCCTCTGTCGATACCAATCAGTCTCAAAATCCCAGAGTGAAACGAAGAATAAGATATATTCCATATGCATGGGAAGCCGTATTTTATCCAGTTTTGCCTTGACCATGACGTAATAAGATTTGTCCTTCGGCAAATCTTTCAGTGAGGCCAATACAATGCCATTCAGTTCTGACATGGCCTTTTTGGCTGCATCAAAATCTTGAAATTCCGATTGCTTATATCCTTCCATTGACGATATATAAAAAACCTTCTTCACATTATCATACTTAATTGTTTGTTTGACAATCACACTGGATATCTTCTCGTCGATCCATCTCGGCCTCTCCTGATAAAGATCAAGCAAGAAAGTAAACGTCGTAGGGACGCCTGCCAGGATGGCTGACTCCATCCTTTTTGTATAACAGTTAGTCACTTTCGCATAGACCATTACGCGATCATCACTGTCAGTAATGACAATATCCGCTATCCTCGCGTCCCGACGATATGAGCTTAGGGGGAAAACAAGAAAAAAATAACAGGCAAAGAATACAGCCAAAAGAAGAATTGGTTTACGCATACAAGCGCCCTGCGCCACCGTGAGTCATCATACAGGCACATAAATATATTGTGAGAAATTTCCTGGTCATTACTCAAAGCACATTGCTAAGCAGGAACATGTGCCTCATGTTCCCTCTTCATCAAACTATAGATTTATTTACTGTTTTGATTATTTGCACGGTATACTAAGAAACTGCGCTATAAAAAGCAAGTGTAATTTATGGAAGGGTCAGCGGATAAAAGGCAGTATAGAAGCTTCACGCAACGGGCATCGGAGCATTTACTGTATCGAGGATACTGAAAGACGGAATATTGAGAGACTTGATTTCTTCTTCACCGCTATCTCTGTCAATATGACTTACCATCTTCCAGCATTCTTGGTGAGCCATCAGTTCCTTGAGGAGAAGATTGTTTAACCGGTGTCCTGATTTATAAGCTACAAAATGGCCGATGATCGGCATACCTAAAAGCGAAAGGTCGCCGATGGCATCAAGAATCTTATGCTTCACAAATTCATCGTGACATCTCAAACCTTCTTTATTGATCACCCTCCGTTCGTCCAATACAACAGCATTCCGGAGAGATCCCCCGAGTGCCAGACCTTTTGCCTGAAGATATTCGACATCCTTTAAAAAACCAAAGGTCCGCGCTTGGCAGATATCCCTTTCGTAAGCGACATCGGAAAAAGTCATATCATAAGACTGCTGACGGATAAGGGGGTGCTCGAAATCAATCCCGTAGGTGATCTTAAACTCCGGAGACGGCAGTAGCATAGCTGTGCCGTCTCCTTCAGAAACAGAAATCCTCTTTTGAATCACCAGCAATCTCTTACATTTATTTTGTATCGTCGTGCCAACGTCCTTTAAGAGATTAACGAAAGGAAGAGCACTACCATCCATGATGGGAATCTCAGGAGCATCCACTTCTACAACGGCATTATCAACGCCCATACCGCAAAGTGCAGACAGCAAATGTTCAACTGTTGAAACCGTCGCCCCATTAAGACCTATAGTTGTTGCCAATATGGTGTCACGGACATTCTCGAAATCCGCCTTTATCCTTACACCACCCGGTAAATCCTTGCGAATAAAGACAACGCCCTCATCGACTCCGGAAGGCCTTATTGTCATGCTGACTTTTCTTCCCGAGTGTAGGCCAATATTGCGGCAGTTAATTTCTTGTTTGATAGTTCTCTGCAGGTGCATGTTTCCGATCGTCCAAACTTAAGGATGCTTACTCAATAGCAATTAACATACCAAGAGATATTGAATCAAGTAGGCGTATTCTATAACATATGTAACGAACTAAATATACAGACTATTTATTGATAAACCGTTCATGATTGTGAAGAACACACACCCATAATTGTGTGTTGTAAAAGACACAGTATGTACACAACATCACAACATGGACGGTAGCTGAAAAAGTCCAACAGTTCATCCTGAACTGCATCCCGAAAATTTCGCCGACTCCCCTTTGGATCCTCTCTTAGCGGGATAAAATCTCTCCTTTTCACTATAGATGCACCCGCAATAGGGCTGTCTATACATGCCCATTTCCTTAGAAATTATTACTCCGTGGAGCCAGCCCACGCGAAAATCCTGATAGTAGAACCTGATCTGATGCTCAATCGCCAAGCTCTCTCCAATTTCTTTAATCATCGCGTGATCTTGAAACTTGCTATAGAGCAGGGTCGTGGTAAATCCATCGAACCTTCCCTCCTTTGCTCTATAAACCGTGTGATGCAAACGGTCATAATAACAATAGCGACATCTGTCTTTTTCCCTGAATGCAATATTCCTGAGAAACTCCTCCAAATTATATTCTTCCTGGTATGTCACACTTAAACCACATTTCTTGGCGTACTCCGCGAGGGTGTCAAGACGTTTCCTGTACTCCCGATAAGGATGGATATTGGGATTGTAGAATAGTCCGTGTATATCGTGTCCATCAGAGC
>CAITLA010000266.1 GCA_903893135.1 uncultured Syntrophaceae bacterium
AGGGCCTCCTTCTGGAGGACTACGGGTTCCTTGCCGATGGATTTATAGAATGCGTAGGTCTTCTCCACCGTTTCTTCTGCCGTCTTTTGTCCCTTATTAATCTCGACAAGCGGGATAAGGTGAGGGGGATTGTAAGGGTGGGCGCCGATACATCTCTCGGGGTGCTTAGAGCCTTTCGCAATCTCCGTTATAAGGAGACCGGAGGTGCTGCTCGCGAAGATGGCGTCTATCGCCGCGTGCCTCTCCACCTCCGCAAGCAAGGCCTGTTTGACATCATAATTCTCGAAGACAGATTCCTGGATGAACTGAACACCCTTTACGGCCTCTTCAATGTTCGTCGTATATTTCGCAAGACTGAGAGCGACGTTCATCTTATCTGCCGTCAGAATGCCTTTCCCGACGAGATATTTCATGTTACCCTGGATGCGGCCCCGGGCGGTTTTTAAAACCTCATCGCTGATGTCATAGATGTGTACGGGGAAACCCTTCCAGAGGAAGTTGGTCGCCCAGCTCGATCCGATCATCCCTCCCCCGAGGACTGCGACTTTCTTAATCTCAGTCTTCTTCATGTGCTTTTCCTCCCCGCTTGCCGATTAACCGTAAATCATGATACCCAGCGGGATCGCGAAGAAAAGGGCTATGGTCGTCGCGATGACGTGTCCCCAAAAGATATGCTTGTAGGCGTTGGCATGAACAAGACCGCAGACAGCAAGCACAGTAATGACGACTCCATTATGAGGCATCGCATCGAATGCGCCGGAGGACATCGCTGCAATCCGGTGAATCAGGTCGGGGCTCAGACCGAGGGCGAGGTATTTTGGAGCCATGGTCTCCAGGATGATCCCGAGGCCACCTGATGCGGACCCGGTGATTGCCGCCATGATATTCGTGGCGACGGAAAGGGAGATGATGGGGTGCATGGGAAGCGTCAGCAGCCAGGCAGAGACGACTTTGAATCCTGCAGTTGCCGCCACGGCCATGCCGTAGCCGACGTCGGCGCAGGTGTTGACGATGGGAATGACTGTGTTCAGGGCGCCTTTATTCAAGGTGTCCAGGATCTTGGTATAATAGTTCCAGAACAGGATGATGCAGGCAACAACGCCGCCCGTCAAGGCAAGAACGACATCTTTCTTGATATAGGGCATATCAACGTTGAGCAGCACGAGAACGACAACCAGCGGTACCAGGCTTAACCATACATTGGGCATTGGCCCGGAAGCGGAAGCTCCTGCTCCGAGAAGGCCGACTGCGGGTTCCTCGTAAACCTCGCCCTTTGCCTTTGCCTTCTTCAATATGTAGCGGAAATAGAAAATGTTAAAAGTAGCGACAATAAACGCTCCGCACAAGCCGACCAGTGGAGCAGAAGTGGGTGAAGATGCCATGTATTTTGTGGGCATGATGTTCTGGATCTGGGGGGTGCCCGGGAGCATGGTCATCGACAGAGACGCCGCCCCGAATATGAAGGCCGCCATGAAGAGATGCCAGGGAAGATCCGCCTCCTTGAAAAGAGGTCGCGCGATCGGAATAACGGCGAAGATGACAACGAACAAGCTCACGCCGCCATAAGTAAGACACAGCGCCACGATTGAAATAGACAACATCACACGCAGGGGACTCTCCTTTCCGATAACCCTCAAAATGCCATTAGCGATGGAACGGGCCGCCTGACCGTCCTCCATGAACTTGCCGAACACGGAGCCGGCGAGAAAGATCAGATAGAATCTTCCCGCATAATTGACGAAACCTTTCATGTAGGGTCCTGTCATTGTCTGCATGATATTCATATCGGAGAATATGCTTACGATGACTACGGCGAGAGGGGCGATGATGATGATGTGCCAGCCCCTGAGCGCCAAGACAACAATAAACGCTAATGATAAAATAATTCCAATAACACTCCAGTCCATTTAGCATCCTCCTCTCATTTCTAAATAATAGTTAAATAAATTTCGACGCCTTATCATGCATTTCCGGGCAGATATCTTTTCTACCCTAGTATACTCATAGAATACCCGTGGCAATAAAACAACGTGGGGAAGACCCCATTTAAGGGGGTGAACCCTATTTTTAACAATACAGCTTCTAGAGTTCAGAGTTTGTGACCTGCTCGCAGAGCATGTACCACATGTTAAGTTGGAGTTCCAAGAGTTTTTGATTATTACCGATTAATATATTGTATGTATTGTCAGAATCAAAAAAACACAGTTACAGGAAGGACTCATTAAAGCATGCGTAAGAAAGAATTAACTGTAATGTGACCTTGCCGAGGGACGCCAATTCAGAACTTTCGGCGGACGTCTTTATTATCGGGTTTAGCGTTGCCTGGGCGCGTACGATTGACCCCATCTTCACCATCTTTATACTCTACAATATCAGACTCGGTCTCGATGCCCTCGATAGTATGTACACCTGCTGCATCAACCTTGCCAGAGATCTTATCGCCAACTTTAAAGCCACGACCGCCAAAAGCTTGAGACGAGACAGTCCTCGATTTTCCCGTGCTGTCTTTTATTGTAATCTTGTCGCCGCTTATCTTGGTAATTGTCCCTCTGTAAAATTCATAGGCGGCTAAGCAGAAACTTGTCACACTGAAAATAAAAGCTGCAGCAACGATCAAAACAAGAATCTTTTTCATCTTCCACCCTCCTTGGAATTAGAATTAGTTATTATGAATAAAACCGTGCCCGAATTCTAATCTCTGACTTTATATATGCGTTTTGATTATCACGATTCGCATTTGAAATCTACGATGAAAATGAAAGATGGAGACCTGTGGACTACAGGAAGAAACAAATGCTTAATCAATTACTTCGCATTTCCCGTTAGCTGAAACGACGCCCAGTAATAAGGATGGGGGTATTGCTTCTTAGTCTCCAACTGGGCTGTTCTTAAGGCTTCACGCTTATCAGTCCTGTGCAGTTCCTTGTAGAAGCGCGTCATGAGTTGAGACGTGGCAAGGTCATCCACCTTCCAGAGGCTGGCTACTATGGAACTGCACCCGGCGTAGAGGAAACCCCGAGTGAGACCGACTAGATCATCACCGTTCGCAATCCTGCTCAGTCCTGTTTCACAGGCGCTCAAAGTAACAAGATCCGCGTCCAGATGAAGTGAATAAAGTTTGTCTGCCGTGAGCATGCCGTTGTATTGAGAATCCGGAGCCAGTAGAAGCGCTGATTTCAAGGGAGCATCGGGATTAAACTGGCCGTGGGTGGCAAAGTGCAGATAGCCGTAGCTCCCGCCATATCTTCTAAGAGCCGCCTCTGTAGCATCGCCCCGAAGAAATACTCTGGCATTTGGAAGGATATGCGCGATCTCCTTCGCTTCCTGCTCCGCATATGCCAGATCAAATTTAGGGTTGCCAAGGTCGGGATTGCCGAAGATCAGAATGCCGCTCGTCTTCCCTGCCTTATTCTTGCTCAGATACTTTATAGCGCTTGCGCTCGGCATCATTCGTATACTGTAACGGTCTATGAGATACCCGCGACCGTCGTGGAGAGCATTGAACGGAAGATAGTGCAACGCTCCGTGAGGCACTATGATGAGTGAACGTTTGTTGATAACACCCTCAATGGGCTGGAAGACCCTTGCATAGAGCTTCTTTGAAACATCCATGAACTGGTCGGAGTTTAGCATCTCAAGAAGTTTGCGGAACGTCTGGATGTCGTCCGCAAGGCCCTCGCTATCCAGCTTGACGGCCTTGAGCCTTCCCCCGGACAGGATGAAGGCATACATCTCTCTGTCACGATAATAGTATTCGATCAGTGTTTCGTCAGCGGAGATTTGTGCGATGAGCTCAGAGGCGGGCTGATAAGTAACAGTCACAAGGGAGGCAAGTTCAGGCGCCTTTGTCTTCAGCTCTTCCCGTGCCCTTATCTGGAGACTCCGGGTCTTTGCCCTGTCAATCGATATTTCCTGTGTGGCATTTTGCACATCTGCGACATCCTGTCTTGCCAGGATGGTGCGGACTTCCTGTTCGCTGCCGCCGCTCACTGCAAAATCTCTTTTTGAGGCGAGAAGGTCAACAAGCGCCCTCGACTTGGCCCGCTCTACGTACTCGAAGGCCTTCTCGTATTGTTTGTCCGCATACAAGGCCTGTATCAGGTTATTGTACACGGCCTGTTTATCACCCACAAAACCGATCTTGCTGCCTTCCGAGAAGATGGTCTTCCTTTGATTCTCTATCAAGTCTACAGCCTGTTCCAGAAAATCAATACTGTCTTTTAGTCTTCCTTCTTTTCCGCAGATGAGAGCCATGTCAGCCAGCACTGTCCAGCGAACATGCTCATAATTTACAGACATCTTCTGAGACAGGAGCTTTTCATATCCGGTCTTTGCCTCAGAAATACTCCCAGTTTCAAAAAGGATCTTTGCGACCATGAATTCACTCAAGAAAGTGCCGCGTTCCGTCCAGGCGCCAAGGCTAGTATCTGTCCCCACGTCCGCATAATGCACCAGCAATGGAAAGACCATCATTACCTCCAGTGCTTGGGCAAAGGCATAAAATGCGCTTCCGGAATACTCCTGTATGACCTTTTTGGCGTCTGCATAGTCTTTCAGGATGAAGTAGATCCCTGCTATGGCCGCATTCTTTACCGGTCGGAGCTGGAACTCGGCCATGGACGTCACCGTCTTGATCTTGGCCATGTAATCCAAGGCAG
>CAITLA010000267.1 GCA_903893135.1 uncultured Syntrophaceae bacterium
ATGCTTTATGCTAAATTAACGAAACCTTCATCATTCTTTAACAAATTTGAAACATTTCATATGTATTATAGTTTTAAAAACGCGTTCACTTCATAATCGAAGCTATTATCGATTCATAGTATTCGAATGTCGAAGGACTTCTTTGCAGTCTTCGGGGTAAACAATGAAAGATATCCTCAAAAAATTTAGAAGATAAAGTAAAATTGAATGGAGGTTTTGACAATGGTAAAAAAATTGCTGGCCGCAGGTATGATATGCCTGATATTTTGTGTGAGTCAGGCTGTTGCCGCGGAAAATGTTGTCATCAAAGGATCGACAACGGTCTTGCCGGTTGCGCAGGCGGCATTGGAGGCTAACATGAAGACGCATCCCGGAATAAATATATCGCTTTCCGGCGGCGGATCGGGAGACGGGATCAAGGCCCTCGTTGACAAGTCTACAGACATTGCAAATTCATCAAGGGAAATTAAAGACAAAGAAATCACTCTTGCCAAAGAGAAAGGGGTGAGTCCTGTTGCTCATACGATTGCGATTGATGCGCTGACGCCTATTGTTCACCCGAAGAATAAAGTTAATGGATTGACAATTGATCAACTGAGTCAGATCTATCAGGGCAAGATTACAAACTGGAAAGAGGTAGGTGGCGATAATCTGCAGATTATTATTGTTTCGAGGGACAGCAGTTCAGGCACCTTTGAATCCTGGGGACATCTGGTTCTTAACAATGCCAAGGTGACGCCAAAGGCCCAATTGCAGGCGTCAAGCGGCGCCGTTGTCCAGGCAGTTTCCAAGAACAGATATGCCATCGGCTATGTCGGCATAGGTTACATTGACAAGGCGGTTAAGGGATTGACTGTCAATGGGATTCCCGCTTCGGCAAAAACGGCCCTTTCCAAGGAGTACCCCATTGCAAGACCATTGTACATGTATACCAACGGGCAACCCGAAGGTGTTGTTGCCGACTTTATCAAGTTTGTGCTGAGTCCCGCCGGACAAAAACTGGTAGTCAAAGAGGGATTTATTCCTATAATAGGCGAGGTAAAAGAAAAACCGTTGAAAAAAGGCAAAAGATAGTAGGCTAACATGTCCAGACATCTCAAGGAAGCAATCATCAAGATTATTTTTGCGTCTTTTGCATTCGTCTCGGTGCTTACCCTGGCGCTCATCGTTGTTTTCCTTTTCCGCGAAGGAATACCTATATTCAAGGAAGTTTCCGTTGTCGATTTCATATTGGGAAAGGAATGGTATCCCACGTATGATCCTCCGTCCTTTGGGATATGGCCACTGATAATTGGTTCCGCGGTTGTTACCGTATTTTCCTGTCTGATTGCCGTTCCTGTGGGGGTTCTTTCTGCTGTTTATATTTCCGAAATCGCCCCCGCTTCTATCAAAGATGTTACGAAGTCGATAATAGAACTTTTGGCAGGGATTCCTTCCGTAGTCCTCGGTTTCTTCGGCATGGTCGTTGTAGCCCCCTTTCTTCAGGAGACCTTTGATCTCCCGACTGGTCTTAACATTTTTAATGCTTCTGTCATTCTGGCGATCATGGCAATACCTACAATTTCCAGCATCTCGGAGGATGCCCTTTATGCCGTGCCCCAGGAGTTTAAAGAGGCATCGTATGCCCTGGGTGCAACGAAATATGAAACCATAACCAAGGTCATTATGCCGGCAGCGCTGTCAGGAATTTCCACGGCCGTGATCCTTGGCATGGCACGGGCCATTGGTGAAACTATGGTGGTGCTCATGGTGGCTGGTGGTGCGGCAGCCATCCCTGAGAGTATCTTTGATTCCGTAAGGCCCATGCCGGCCTCCATCGCCGCGGAGATGGGAGAGGCGCCGTTCGGGAGCGGGCATTACCATGCCCTTTTTGCCACGGGCATTGTCTTGTTTTGCCTAACCCTGATTTTTAATCTCATTGCCGATTATATTTCCCAGAAATTCAAAGAAGTGGGATCAGCAACACTGTAAAGGGGAACGGGGAGTTTATACTATGCAGGATGTGCTCATGACATCCATGAAACTTCGATATTTCAAACAGCAGATGTTTTTTGCCGTCGTTCGATTGTCGGCGCTCCTGATTGCGCTGGCCTTGGGCGGCATTATTGCTTACATCGTCGTCAACGGGATATCAGCCATCAGTTGGGATTTTCTCACCCTCCCGCCAACGGATTCCATGACAAAGGGTGGAATTATGCCAGCCATCCTTGGGACATTATACCTCACAATTGGAGCCATCGCCGTAGCACTGCCCCTCGGGGTAGCGTCAGCAATCTATCTTACTGAATATGCGAAACAGGGTAAATTTGTCAGACTGGTCCGCATTGGCATCAATTGCTTAGCCGGAGTTCCTTCGGTTGTCTTCGGATTGTTTGGACTCGGGTTCTTTGTTGTTTTTCTGCATTTTGGATCATGTATTCTTTCCGGAGCCTTAACACTCGGCATACTCGTCTTGCCGACAATTATCGGGGCATCGGAAGAGGCCTTGAAATCGGTTCCACAAACGTTTCGGGAGGCGTCACTGTCCCTCGGTGTATCCAAATGGCAGACCATTTATAAGATTGTTTTGCCGACAGCATTGCCTGGCATACTGACAGGGTCGATTCTGGGCATAGGCAGGGCGGCAGGCGAAACGGCGCCGATTATGTTTACTGCGGCGGCGTTCTTTACAGCGAAGCTCCCGGGTTCCATTTTTGATGAAGTCATGGCTCTCCCCTACCACGTCTATGTCCTTGCTACGGCCGGTACCCACATAGAACAGACGAGACCGATACAATATGGGACGGTTCTGGTTCTTGTCGGACTTGTGCTGGGGGTTAATCTTATTGCCATTGTCATCAGGAGTTATGTCAGGAAGAAAAAAAGGTGGTAATTGTGGAAGGCAACAGTATAATCGAATTGAGGAATGTGAATTTTTTCTACGGACAGGTGAAAGCACTGAACGATATCACCATGGATTTCGGAAAGAACCGGGTGACCGCCCTGATAGGACCTTCCGGCTGTGGCAAATCCACGCTGTTAAGGCTCCTCAATCGCATGAATGATCTCATAGATGGAACCAGGGTCGAGGGAGAAATCATTTTTGAAGGCATCAATATTTATGGTACCGATGTCGATCCCGTCGACGTTCGGAGAAAAATCGGCATGGTTTTTCAAAAGCCTAATCCGTTTCCAAAGTCAATATTCAACAATGTTACCTATGCGCCAAGGCTTGCGGGAATATCGAAAAGGAGTGATTTAGAGTTACTTGCTGAAGAGAGCCTGAAGCAGGCGGTTCTATGGGAAGAGGTGAAAGACATTCTAGATAAATCGGCGATGACCCTCTCCGGGGGGCAGCAGCAGCGCCTGTGTATTGCCAGAGCTCTCGCTATGAAACCGGATATCATCCTCATGGATGAGCCGACATCGGCCCTCGATCCTATATCAACGGCAAAGATTGAAGAGTTGATTGATGAATTGAGGAAGAAATATACTATTATAATAGTTACGCACAATATGCAGCAGGCAGCCCGTGTCTCGTCAAAGACCGGTTTCTTCTATTTAGGGAAGCTCATTGAATATAACGCCACGGAAAAAATCTTTACCAATCCGGACGTGAAACAGACGGAAGACTATATTACTGGGAGATTCGGGTGATTGCATTTGGTATCCGGTGAAAACACAACTAATGACATTAAACAAGTAATTTATTGCTTAGTATATTAGGGAGATAACAAATGGCTGAAAAAAGGCATACAAGCACCCACTATGAAAAAGAACTTCGGGACATCAAGGAAGGTCTCATATATTTAGGAGCCCTCGCAGAAAAGGCAATTTCACTTGCAACAGAGGCCCTTGTGGACAGGAATGCAGAGCTGGCCCGCAAGGTAATATGCGATGACAATGTGATCGATCAGCTTGATGTTGAAATCGAGGAAAAGTGTATCCGCATTCTGGCTTTGAGGCAGCCGACAGCGAGGGATCTGAGATACATCACAACGGCCATTAAAATCAATGGACATCTGGAGAGGATCGGCGATATGGCGGCTAATATTGCTGAAAAGGCTATTCTTCTAAGTGAGGAACCGCCGATGAAGCCATATATTGATATTCCCCGGATGGCGGAAATTGCCCGGAGCATGATAAAGGAAAGCCTCGATGCCCTGGTTAATGAAGATGCTGATCTGGCGCGTAAGGTCAGGATGGAGGATGAAACCATCGATAATCTGAATGAACAGGTTTTCCGGGAGCTCCTCACCTTCATGTTGGAAGATCCCAAGAAGATCCACAGGGCTCTCATAATTATGCAGATTTCCAAGAGCCTCGAGCGGATTTCTGATCATGCCGTGGGTATTGCCGACATGGTCATGTATATGGTGACGGGAAAGATTGTGCGGCACGAACCAATCTGTCAGGCTTAGGAGTGAGTGATTGAAGAACCGCCTATTATACAGAATTCTTGCCGGCTATGTCGCGCTGATACTCTTCACCGCCATGGTCATGGGATTGATGTATGCCCGGCAGATCAAGACTGAACTGATAGACGGGGTAAAGAATGACCTGATTGCTCAGGCACGAATCACTGCATTGTTAAGGATAGGTGATATTGAAAGGAAGCTGTCACATCTGGCTGATATATCACGCTCCCGCGTTACTCTGATTGATGCTTCGGGCCGGGTCAAAGCGGATTCAGAGAAAGATTTGGCGCAGATGGACAGTCACCTGAACCGTTCGGAAATACAGGAGGCCAGGATCAAGGGACAGGGGGATGCAATTCGTTACAGTCGCACCCTCGGTGTGGACATGCTCTACATCGCCTTTCCGATTACAGAGGGCTCCGAAGTTACGGGCTACATACGATTTGCCCGTCCGCTATTCGAGGTAAAAAAGTCTATTGATCAGCAGTATAGCTATATATATAAGTGTCTCCTGATCGCCATCATTCCTTCCTTTATCATTGCATTTCTTCTGGCCAGAAAACTTATATCACCAATTGAGAAGGTAATTTCATATACACACAAAGTATGCAGCGGTGAGGCATCAGGATCACTTCTTATAGAGTCAAATAATGATGTTGGGCAATTGGAAAAAGACATCAATCGCATGGTGCAAGAACAGCAAGAAAGGGTGAGGGCTGCCTATGAGGAGAAGGCTAAACTTGAAGCGGCCTTTGCCAGCATGGCAGAGGGTGTTCTTGTCATAAACAATCAGAACCGCATTGAGTTTCTCAATAGAAGTCTGAAAGACATCCTCGGAAATGAAGGCATCACTGACATTCTGCATAAGACGCCTCTTGAGGCATTCAGGAATGTCGAGTTACAGGATGCCCTTGATCTGTTCAGCGATTCGGGGGGCCCTGTCCTGCGGGAGATTAGCCTTGGCCAGGAAGCGCCGATTATCCTGGATGTCACTATATCAGCCGTTCATGGACTGCCCGAAGAGGAACAAAAGACGATGATGGTATTCCATGACGTTACGCGTCTTAAGAAACTGGAAATAATACGTGAGGACTTTGTGGCTAATGTTACCCACGAGATCAAGACACCGCTCACGGCAATCATAGGATTTATTGAGACCCTCGAGGAGGGTGCCATCAAGGAAGAAGTAACGGCGAAAAAATTTCTTCACATAATTTCCGAAAATGCTCATCGTCTTGGAAGGCTGGTGGACGACCTGCTAATACTTTCCAGCATCGAACTGGGAGAAATGACATTGCGGTTTGAAAATGTCTCCATAGCCAATGTAATTGACAGCGTGTTGCCCATGTTCGAGACGAAAGCAGCAGAAAAATCCCTGACTATTGATAAACACATATCCGATGAACTCCCCCTCATTGGGTCAGATAGGGATAAGATGGCGCAGATTCTTGTGAACATCCTGGATAATGCCGTCAAGTTTACGCCAAGTGGTGGAAAGATTTTCATTTCTGCGCAAGATGATAGTGGCTTTGTCGTCGTGAAGGTAACCGACACGGGCATTGGTATACAGAAGAGTGAAATTCCCAGGCTCGGAGAACGGTTCTATCGGGCGGACAAGACACGTTCGAGAGAGTTGGGAGGGACCGGTTTGGGATTATCAATAGTAAAACATCTCATGAAAGCTCATAACGGCAGCATTGATATCGAAAGTCAAGTGGGAAGAGGTACCACAGTTTCTCTTGCTTTTCCCATAAATCGACTGCAGAAAGCATAAAGGTGGACGAGCTGGCAGTTGACC
>CAITLA010000268.1 GCA_903893135.1 uncultured Syntrophaceae bacterium
CCACGGCTCTGAACACTCTTTCCCTACACGACGCTCTTCCGATCTCTGAAACTATCTGGTATGATGGTTATTGGGGATTTCGGTATTATATGGAATCTATAGGTGCAAAGCATGTCAATCCACAAATGAAATGTGCAACGGGAGATATCGTAATAATCCCAGAAAATCTACCAAGAACCAGCCTGGCCAATCCAAAGAAACTTACTAAACTGGAAAACATTGAGATACCGACTTTTGTATATCTGAGTACTCTGCGTCGGCATTCAGCTGCAGGATTTTATGGAGATATGATAGGTCCCCTTCCGTTTGCTTTCGGGTTTAATCTTCCAGAGCGATATTTTGTCTGGAGATATACCAATTAATTCGCTATCTGCCTTCCGTATTTCTTTCGACCGCAACGAGTACTTGATATGAATTACCCTTCGGCTCGCTTCAGGTACTCATTCCATCTCGTGTCAACCCACCTTTGGAGCTGCCTCAGTTGCTCGATGCTCATCTTTCGGAATCGTCCCTGTCTCTCCACATAATTGATGACAGGCAGCTTATTCCCTTTTTCCGCCAGCGTCTTGCTTCTCCCGGTAAAGCGAAATTTGCCATCCTCAATCTCGAAGAGAATCACGATCCCCGTCTCTACAGCAAGTCTGCCGATACGCACGGTGTCCTTGGGCGCGTAACCCCATCCCGGAGGGCAGGGAACGGCGATCTGCATGTACCGCGATCCTTTGATGCGCTTGGCCTTGACGAATTTATCATACAGGTCAATCGGATAGGCCGATGAAGTGGTGGAGAGATAAGGCAGGTCGTGGGCTTCCATGATTCGCAGCATATCCTTCTTGGGCTGCTGCTTGGTTAAGACCGGCGTGGTAGAGGTGAGGGCCCCCATGGGTGTCGCACTGGAGCGCTGTGTACCGGTATTCATATACCCTTCGTTGTCGTAGCAGACGTAGATAAAGTCCGTGCCTCTTTCGGCCGCCCCGCTCAGTGCCTGGATGCCCATGTCGAAAGTACCCCCGTCTCCGGCGATGGCGACGACTGTAATATCTGTGCGATTAAGGGCGTTCAAGCCGGCGACAAGACCCGACGCAGAGGCGGCGGTGCTTGCGAATGTACAATTGAGGGCAGGAATGGTCACAGAAGTCGTCGGATACAGTCCATGGAGAACGGTCAGGCAGCAAGCAGGAAAGGTCACAATCGTATTTTCACGCAATGCTTTCAGAACGTAGCGGTACGCAAGTGACAGGCCGCAACCCTGACAGGCCCTCTGACCCGGGAGCATATACTCTTCAATATTAACCTTGAACAGGTTCTCTGGCATATTCTCACTCCGTAAAACAGTTTAGCCACTTCGGCATGGGTTCCGTATCCCCTGCAGCGATTGCATCCCGTGATGACCGAGCAGCCTCGGCGAGTTCCCTCGCCTTGACATCCCTGCCCCCAAGGCCGCAGATGTAGTTATGGATAGGCAACCGGATATCCGTCCCGTAAAAGGCCGCCTTGATTTCGGAACACAGCGCTCCTTCATATCCATAACTGATCGCTTTTTCGAAGACGCAGATGGCCTTTGCCTTCCTGAAAGCCGCGCGGGCATCTTCTTTCGGGAAGGGCCTGAAGACTCTGATTCCGACAACTCCGGCTCTGATACCCTCCGCCCTCAGCATATCTGCCGCTGCGGTGGCTTCGCTGGCTACAGAACCCATCCCCACAAGTATCATCTCGGCATCATCCGCCTTATATTGCCACAACATGCCGCCGTGATCTCTGCCAAAAGCCCCGGCAAATTGACAACTCGTAGAGATAATAACGTCACGAGATTCGTCAAGGGCCTTCTGAAGTTTGTATCGCATTTCCATGTAGCCGTCACAGAGGACACCCTCGCTGTTAGCCCGTCGCCATGGGAAAAGGACAGGGTTGATATTCATGGGAGCCTCCGGCGACAGGATTGTGTGGGGCTTATAAGGGGGCAGGAAATCGGAGACTGCCTCAGCATCGGGGATCTCCACTGGCATCATAGTATGAGACATGACGAAACCATCGTAGCAGATCATGACCGGCACATAGACGGACTCGGCAATCCGGTACGCCTGAATGATGGAGTCAATAATCTCCTGGTTGTCCCGGCAGTAAATCTGTATCCAGCCTGTATCACGCTGCGCGATGGAATCCTGCTGGTCGTTGAAGATCGTCCACGGCGCTCCCACTCCCCGGTTGATGCAGCACATCACAATAGGCAGCCTCGCGCCGGCAGCCCAGTGTATCTGCTCATGCATGTAAAGCAGTCCCTGGGAGCTCGTGGAAGTGAAGACGCGGGCCCCCACAGTGGATGCCGATATGCACACCGCAAGCGCGGAATGCTCGGATTCGACGCGGATGTATTCAGCCTTTAGTTCTCCACTCTCGATAAACTGGGAAAGCATTTCCGTAACAGAGGTCTGCGGCGTAATGGGATAGGCCGCCACGACCTGAACATGGCTGAGCTTCGCCCCGAGAGCAGCAGCCTGGTTGCCAGTCATGATTTGTACTTCAGCCATTTTTCTCCCCCTCGTCAACCATGGTCATCGCTTTTCCGGGACACTCCTCAGCGCAGATGCCGCAACCCTTGCAGTATTCCAGGTCGATTTCCAAGGGGATCGTTGCTTTGATTACTCCTTCCGGACAATAGAGCCAGCAGAGAAAGCAGGCAGCCTTTTTCTTGATGGAGGGGATACACTTTGAATGATCACAAACGGGCCTCATGTCCCGCCAGTCACCTGTTTTCCCCGCTTCTCCGACTGCCGGTGTGGCCATGGCGGAAATATTCGTGTCTTTTTTCTTCACAATTGTTGTCCTCACTTGGCCGCTTTCATTAGAGTCTGTTCAAATGCGTCCCGCAGGGCAGCGAAGTTGGCGGCAAAAACGGTGCTTGATAACTTACCCTTCAGTCCTTTTTCCATCGCATCAAGAGACACAAGGTTTGATGCCCTGGCAAACGCCCCCAGCATCATAGTGTTGACAATCGGTTTCCCCTCCCTGATGAGATGGTGTTTGAGGGCAATAGTTCCGGCATCAACCGTGGCTATGCTGATCTTCACATCAAAGTGGAGTTCATCGGGTTTCAAGGGGGTGTTGACGATGATAAGTCCCCCTTCTTTGAGCGTCGCCAGAATATTTACAGCAGAAAAGAGAGATGAATCCAGAACAACAGATATATCTGCACGCTCAATCTGTGAGACCATCCGGATGGGCTCTGACGAGATCCTGGTTGAAGCTGTCAACGGGGCGCCTCTTCTTTCCGGACCGAAGGTCGGCGCCGAGGTGACCCCTTTGAATCCTTCAATATACGCTGCTTCTGCCAGAATCTGTGCAGCTATCACAACGCCCTGACCGCCTCTTCCGTGCCATATTACTTCATGCATGCTCATTAACCCTCAAAGACTTTAGAAAATCGCTTGAAAGGTCATTGCGAGGAGTGTAACGACGCGGCAATCTGTTATAGTCATTGTGTTCAGATTGCTTCACTGCGTTCGCAATGACAGAAGAGGTATATTTCAAAGTTCCCTTTCCAACAATAAAAAAGGCCATGGATTTTTTACCCATGGCCTTTAGGATGATATCAACGTACTCTTATCCTGTCCTAAAAACGACGGGTGACGCGGGTAGCCGCGTCAACAGAAGAGCGAGGATGAGCAAGCGATGAGCACACAAAACAAAAGTATCTCTTCTTATTGATACAAAGGTCATTTTCAGGAAATCCTGTCTAAGGTCTTTTGGAAACATAAAATAAACGACAGCAGATGTCAATAGGCAAATCACACCCTCCTCACCTGAATTTCTTCTGCGCAGCGAGAGCGTTCCTGAGGTTTTCCTGCGCCAGTGTGTAATCCGGGTTGAGACGCAATGCCTCCCGATAACTGGCGATGGCCTCGTCAAGCCTTCCTTGATAAAGCAACGCATTACCCAGATTGTTATAAGCCTTTGCATAGTCCGGACTTATGCGGATGCTTTCTCGAAACTGATAAATGGCTTCACCAATTTCCCCCCTTGAGGCCAGAAGAGTCCCCAGGTTGTAGTGGGCTGCCGCATGATTGGGGTTGATTCTAATAGCCTTGAGGAAATTTGATATGGCTTCATCGGGTCTTCCCTGTTTGGTCAGGGCAAGACCTATATTGTTATACGATTCGGCCAGATTAGGGTCTATTCGCACTGCCTCGGTATAATGGGCTATAGCCTGGTCGATCCCGCCTTGCTCTTCCAGAACATTCCCCATATTGTTTAGCATTATAGGATTATTGGTTGTCTTCTCCAGAGTATGCTTAAATAGGGTAGTATTGTTTTGCCAGTATCCCACCTGCTTCCAGGTAACGAATGAAAAAATGAATAGTGTGATGACAGCCACCGTCGCAAGAGCGGTATTCCGATGTCGCCATTTTTCTAGAAGCTCAGGTACTCCCCAGGCAACCATGATTAAAACACCGATAATGGGCACATACGTGTAACGGTCCGCCATGGCCTGCATTCC
>CAITLA010000269.1 GCA_903893135.1 uncultured Syntrophaceae bacterium
ATGCTGGAAGGACATCAGCAGGATAAACCCATTATTCCCTCTTTTTTAATTCTAATGTAAATGAATTATACCTAAAATGCCATTCTCCGATGCGGACATAATCAGGCTGCTTGAAAACGGACATTGTGGAAATCTTTGGGTTCATGGAGCGGACGGAATTTTCTGTCTTTCAGGTTGTGCCGATCGTGAAGTACGACTGGTCTGATGACCTGTCAATGGCAGACAATAATACATCCGCCTTCAACTACCGGTTGGTTCTGGGCACCGATAGCTTATCAAACCATGCATTTGGAATGGCCGTGGATATTAACCCTTATTTGAACCCCGTAATAAATGAGGAGGGCCGGATAGATCCTCCGGGCGCCAGCTATGTCCCCGGGAGGGCAGGAACTCTTGACGATTCACACCCCGTAGTGCGAGAATTCCTGAATCGGGGATGGCGCTGGGGAGGACATTTCAGACCGAAGAAGGATTACCATCATTTTGATAAGCCGGGATAGCACGCCCGACCATAATTCCCGTCATCATCTTTTTTCTGGAAAGGTACTGATGCAGGGTGATATCCGAAATAACCACCTTCTTCTCGATCTCCGATGCATGCAAGAGATGAAGCCCTTTCCTGAGGCGGACCGCGAGACCGACGTGTACAATGTCCAATCCCTCGATGCCTGTGCTAATCGCGATCAAATCGCCGTTCTCGACCGCGGCTCCCAGTTTTCCTAAAGCAGCTTTCGGGATATGATGCAGCAATCGCCGGGACAGGCGCTTTTCAATAGCCAACATATCTCGGTAAGACTTATCCATGTTTAAGGCGGGATATGATTCCCGATGTCTTGTCATAAAATTGAAATATTTGCGATATGGTTCGCCCCCGGCCCTGTGGGTAACATCTTTCACAATCCCTTTTTTCTCGTTGTCGTAGAGCCAGTCGGAAAAATAGTGGAGTCGCGAGGAATATCCCTTTGATATGCCGTGGCGGTAACGGATATCTTTCAGTTGCGCGGCGTAGCCCCTGAAATGGGCTTTGCCTTTTCGTATCAGCCCTGCCAGGGCGACGCAATTTTCCACAAAGGTAAAGCAGTCAAATTCCCTTAAATTTATGACGAGGGTCTCCATGCCTTCCCTCTCCAGCGTATGGCTCACATAGGGAAAGCCCAGAAAATACTTTCCCACGTCCAGCATCAACTCGCCTATGGGTCTCGTTCTTTCCCCATAGTTACGAAAGGAGCGGACAAGATCATCATAAATCGCGCGATCTTCAGGCTGATAAATCACAATTAGACCTCTACACCACCGAACTCTATCGACGCAGTGGAACCGTCTTCAGGAATCACCAGAGAGATGAACTTCTTTTCATCATAAGTAGAACCTGGGTTGATTGATATCAGAGATCCTTTTCTAAATACTTTCTGGTCGTGCGTGTGGCCACATATATGGTGCCTGACCTTTGCATGATTGAGGAGCATCTCTCCAAGGCTCTTGCTTCCCATAAAGGCATTACAGAAATTCCATCCGGGAAACTCTTCCCTTATGGTCAGCATTTCGATAAATCCGACGTGATGAGTAACGGCGACGATCTGCTCTGTCCTGGCTTCCAGCGTCCGTATGTCCGCTTCCAGCTTTTCCTTAAGTTCACAGGTATAGTCCAAATCCGTTTTGCCGAGCCTAACGAAATTGACATCATTCCAGATAATGTGACCGCCGAATATCTTCTTCTCATATGATGATCGCCGAGGCAGTTCTGCGGGAGAAAAGGAATAATCATACCATAGGCAATTGCCCGCAATGCCGATGCCGTCGACAATTACGGGCTCTTCCTCCAGGAGCTTAAATCCGCAACCTTTGATCCTTGACTTCAGAATTTCGAGATGACTCAGCGTATCGCCTTCAGCGCTCCAGTAGTCATGGTTTCCGAAAACCTTGAGCCTAATGGGCGCTACTTCTCTGAAAAGATTCAAACATTCTTCCAGTCTTGAGGAACCAAGCCCCACTGTATCGCCCGCCAATACGAGCACGTCAGGTTCTTCCTTCTCCAGTCTTCTTATAAAATTCAGGAATTTATCATGCTCTGCCGGGTTTCGTATCAGATCATAATGGATATCACCGGTTGCTGCAATTTTCATAGTATTCAAAAATATTACTCGTCCGAAAGTAATCTTTCCTCTTCAGTTCTTGTAAAGAAAATATCACATCTTGCAGTGAAATTGAATCTTAATCTACCCGTTTAGAAAGGGAATAGTCAAGATGCATCGGTTTCCGGCATAATCGTAAACGTTCGCCTTTATCCCGAAAAAACTAAATTGCATAAAAGGGATGGCATCTATTGTTGATTTTTAGGTTGTTATGCGTTAATAATGAAAAACTTTCAGCCGGAGATATTCGTGAGAAATAGTGGGCTGAAAGTTTTTACTGCCTCAATTGAGGAGATGCTTAAGCCCTGTCTGGTTGTATTTTTGGTGAGGAGGGAAAGGAGGATACATGAAGATCCTTGTAACCGGTGGAGCCGGCTATATCGGCAGCCACGTCGTAAATGCCCTTGGTGAATGTGGTCATGACATAATTGTATTTGATAATCTGTCGACAGGTCATAAATGGGCCGTCCTTTGCGGCAAGCTGGAAGTAGGAGATCTTGAAGACAGCTCTCACCTCTACGATGTTATGAACGCATTCCGTCCGGATGCAGTCATTCATTTTGCAGCCTCGATCCAGGTTGAGGAATCTGTGCGGAAGCCTCTCAAATACTATCGCAACAATGTCGCCAATACCCTGAACCTCCTCGACGCCATGGACCGTAATGCCGTTCGCAATTTCATTTACTCCTCTAGCGCTGCCGTATACGGAATCCCAGACACATTACTCTTGGACGAGGCTGTGCCTCTCCACCCGATCAACCCTTACGGCGCCTCCAAAGCCATGGTCGAGACAGTCCTTGGAGATATGACCAAGACCGGGGATCTTCGCTACATAGCGCTCCGCTATTTCAACGTGGCCGGGGCTGATCCGCAGGCCAGAGTCGGGCAGGCCTATCTGGACGCAACCCATCTCATAACCCGTGCATTGAAAACCGCGCAGGGTGACTTTGCCAAGTTGTGCATTTTCGGGACGGATTACCCGACTCCGGACGGGACCTGTATCAGGGACTACATTCACGTGGTCGATCTTGCCAATGCCCATCTTCTGGCCCTTGATTACCTGATGGAAACAAAAAAATCCGATATCATGAACTGCGGATATGGCCGCGGATTCTCTGTCAGGGAGGTAGTGGCCGCGGCAAGGAAAGTCACGGGCATCAACTTTACCGTCGAAGAAGCGCCAAGGCGAGCAGGCGATCCGCCCCGGTTAGTGGCGGACAGCACCAGGCTGCGCAGCATCACAGGTTGGCAGCCACGCCATGACGACCTGGAGTTTATCATCAGGACAGCCTGGAAGTGGGAATTGAAACTCAAGCAACGGAAGAGACAGCCATAATCAGTGTATTTATTTAATGCCCATGCCTTCAAAAAAAAAGCTGCTGACATACTTTCTTGTTCTCCTATTGCTGGCCAATGTTCTTGTCCTCTTTTATTATGGCCCCCGATATCTGACCTACGCCGATAAGCCTCTAAGGTCAGACGCTGTAGTACTCTTTGTGGGGCTGGATAACAAAGCCAGGCAGGAAGACGCGAATCGTCTGATGAGTGAAGGTTATGCACGCTACCTCTTCATCCCCGCCTACGGAAGAATCACGGAGGCCTCATCTTTGTCATCGACGGCAGGCACAAAAAAAGCAAACCCGAAACTGATTATTTCCGGTCGAAAGCCCAGACCCTATTTTGAAAATACCCATGTCGAGGTACTCGAGGCAAAGCGCATGATGGAGCAGTACGGATTAAAGTCTGCCATCTTCGTCAGCTCGCCTGATCACATGCGCCGCATAAAGATCATCACCGAGAAAATCTTTTTTGAAGAACCCGTGATAATCGTCTTTGTACCAATTCGAGTTGAACCGGCGCATCAAGATCTGACGCTGTCCGATTATAAGCGCATGGGAAAAGAATATGTCAAGATCATCTGGTTTTTGATGTACTCGCCGTTCCGGTCAACCTGACATCTTGAATAATTATTGTCGAAAAAAGAAAGCAACATTGGCAAGGATGAGGAATATGGATAAGAAATATGTGCTTGTTCTATTTGCCGCGGGGCTCTTATGGGTCACCTCTATCGCCCCTGCTGTGTCGGAAACACCATCCGGGCGGATTCAGGAAAACAATGCCGTCGCAGATGTCAAAATGATGGAGGACTCAACTAAAGTCACACTTGCGGAAGGACTGAAGATCGTGACTGCCGAAAGTCATGTCGTCAAGGTTGCCCAACAGGATGAGGCCATCGCCGAAGCGGACTCCCTGATTGCACGAGCCAGACTCCTCCCCAGTGTTAACGCATCAGGCTCCTACACATCCCTCGCAAACCAGCCTACTTCCGTATATCTGGGACAGACGATCCCGACATCTGACCGGAACTATAACTCCTATGGCATAAACATTCGGCAGATTCTTTTCGACTTCCGGGGAAATCTTTCACGCTATGACGCGAGCCGTATGCTCTTGGAGGCTCAAAAGTTGAACACTGCCAGTATCCGGAACGCCATTGCCCTCGAATTCACCATCGGGTTTTATGATTTCCTCGAATCGCAGCGTTTGGTAGAGGTCGCGGGGAAAGAGGTCGAAAGTGTTGAATCCCACCTCAAGAATGCGCAAAACCTTTACGACGCAGGAGTCATTACGAAGAACGACCTGCTTCAGGCCCAGGTCAAGCTGTCCGATGCCCGCCAGAGGCTCCTTTCAGCCAAGAACATAAAATCTGTAAGGGCCTCACGGCTGAATAACCTTCTTCTGAGGCCGTTGTACTGGCAGGTTAACGCCATTGAACAACAGCGGGAGATATCGGCGCCGGCAAGCATCGACCTCGATAAGGCCTGGAAGACGGCTCTTGCTGCACGTCCCGAGATCCAGATTGTCGACAGTACTCTGCAATCCCTCGACCTCGAGAGTGTTTCGAAAAAATCGGAGTTTCTGCCAAAGCTATTTGCAAGAGGTTCTTATGACTATATGGCGAACGCATACCAGCTTCATGACGACAACTGGTCATTAATCCTCGGTATCGACATTAACCTTTTCGAAGGCGGAAGCTCCCTGGCAGATCTTAAAAAGACGAAATATCGAAAATCGCGCCTTGTCGAACAGAGAGCCAAACTTGTAGACGAAATAAAGATTGAGGTTCAGAGATACATTCTTGACCTGCAGGATGCATATGAGCGCATCCAGGTGACACGGGATACCGCGAGCCAGGCGCAGGAAAATCTGCGCATAAACAAAGCGCGCTATGATGAGGGTGTGGGAACGGCAACGGAGGTCCTTGATGCCGTTACCCTGCTGACGACGGCAGAGGCAAATTATATCCGGTCC
>CAITLA010000270.1 GCA_903893135.1 uncultured Syntrophaceae bacterium
ATTTTTCATTTAGGTGCGATAGCATCAATATAGTCTGGTTTTGTTGACCCTATTTTGACTGTCCAAACAAATATTGTAGTCCTAAAGAGGTACATATCTGTACGGGCACTTCGCGTTTTATCAGCCGGGCTGCCTCACAGATCGTCGCAAGATCTTTTTCTGAAGGAGTCCGTCCGCTGGTCACAATACAGTATCTTGTCGCTGTTAATCTATGAGCCTCCCGCGCCCCTTCCAGAATCTGCTCAACCGATTGCATCGGGTATTTTGGAATTTCACTCTCTGATACGGCGGACTGGCTGCAGAACGAACAGTTCTCGCTGCACAATCCACTCTTGGCGTTACGAATGACATGAATGCTGACGCCCCGCCCGAAGTAGCGGCGGCGAATCGCAAATGCCGCATCCAGAACGGATAGAATATCGTCATCCGAGGATTCCAGGATACCGAGAGCCTGCTTATGTGTAGTAAGTTTGCCCCCCAACACGCGCTTACTCAATTCATCCCATCTCATACTCTAAGCATTTCCTTTCGTTAAAACGAAGATGGCATTCAACGCCAATAGATTAGGCCAGAAATGAACAATCCTTCTTTCCCCCAGATAATGGGCTTCTATGATCCGGATATTTTTTTCCGTACAAAAATCCCTGAAATCATCAATGCTCAAGAAACGGACATTGGGCGTATCAAACCAGGTATAGGGAAGCGACTTCGTGATTGGCGCCTTCCCCCGGAAAAACAGCATGAATCGGGATCGGATGAAAGCAAAGTTCGGAAACCCGACAATGACCCTGCTGCCGATGCGCAGGGCTTCATGGATGACAAAGTCAACGTTCTTAACCTCCTGCATGCTCTGGTTCAGAATCACATAATCAAAACAATTATCCGGATATTCACGCAGGCTGTGTTCAATATCATCGTGAAAAACACTTAATCCCTTTTTGACACACTCCTGAATGGCCTTATCGTCGAGCTCGATGCCCTGGGCCCGAACCTGTTTATCCCTGACAAGGGGATAAAGAAGGTCACCTTCACCGCATCCCAGATCAAGAACCCGGGACTCCGGCCCAATGATAGAATAAATTATTCTGTGATCCAAGCGGATGTCTTCAGATGCCATGATCGCTCACCACCAGATAACCATTGAAGGTCTTGTCCAAAAAATGTTTAATCAGTGTTGTCTGCTCCTCCACTTCAACCAGAAAGGCATCATGGCCATAAGTGGTGCGGAGTTCGCAGTATGTTGCGTCAACATGCTTCCTTTTCAACAGCCGGACTATCTCCTGCGACTGATAAGACGGATAGAGCCAGTCCGACTTAAAGGAAATAATCAGGAAGCGCGTATCTATTGCTTTTCCGCCGGGTATCAACCTGCCTCCAGAGAGATCAAAGTAATCTATTGCCTTCGTAATATAGAGATAGGAATTGGCATCGAAGCGCTTCACGAAGTTCGCACCGCGGTAGTGCAGATAACCTTCCACCTCAAAATCAGCGTCCAATCCGAAGCTGAAACTCCCGCTCGTGAGCCGCCGGGAAAACTTCTCCTCCATGGATTGATCGCTCATGAAGGTGATATGACCAATCATGCGCGCCAATGCCAGCCCTTTCTCCGGCTGGCCATGC
>CAITLA010000271.1 GCA_903893135.1 uncultured Syntrophaceae bacterium
ACTTATATCGACGAGGAAGATCTCCAGGTCTGCGACAAAACGATTACAGAGATAGCCGACGCCCTGCCGCCCGCTTCATACTCATCGCGAGAATTCATACGTGAGATGGGAAAATTTCTTGCAAGACGCGCCGCCAAGCAGGATTCTCTGGTTCAAGTTGCCTATGCAAACGATGTCCCCATTTTTTGTCCCGCCTTTTCCGACAGCAGCGCCGGCTTCGGCCTTGTGCTGCACCAGCACCGGCGTCCGGAAAAGCACGTTTCCATCGATGCGGTAAAGGATTTTCGGGAGCTGACCATGATCAAGGTAAAGGCCCAGACATCAGGACTCCTTATTATCGGCGGCGGAGTCCCAAAAAACTTTGCCCAGGACACGGTGATATGCGCCGAGATTCTGGGATTTGATGCTCCCATGCACAAATATGCCGTGCAGATAACCGTGGCGGACGTGAGGGATGGAGCCTGTTCAAGCTCCACACTGAAGGAGGCGACATCCTGGGGGAAAGTGGACATGGCCTGCGAGCAGATGGTCTTTGCCGAAGCGACCACAGCATTGCCGCTCCTTGCAAGCTACGCCTACCACAAGGGGAGCTGGACGACGAGAAAGAAGCGTCAGTTTGCGAAGATATTCTGAAAAAAGAAACAGGCTGCTTTTTGTGCGGTTCAAAAGAAAGCAGCCTGTCTTTTTATCCCTGGTGGAGATGAGGGGGCTCGAACCCCTGACCTCGGCATTGCGAACGCCGCGCTCTCCCAGTTGAGCTACATCCCCACTTTCTTTCCAAGCCGGTCTCGCGAAAAATTTCGGCTGTGGAAACGATGATATACGATGCCGGCAACGCATGTCAAGCAATAGTTAAGAAAGGGCTTTTCATCTTGACAAACATACGGCCTTTTTTCTATACTCCAATCACGCTGAATTGAAACTAATAACTTTAAGAAAGTAAATTTCCATTCTCCCGATACATCCATAAGATTCTTAAACTTGATCACGAGAAGATCGATGATGTACCTGCGCTACACGAATTTATATTTCACGACGACCAAGGAGACTGTTTATGGCAAAGATTGATGCCTTCTTCCAGTTGATGCATGACCAGGGCGCGTCAGACCTGCATTTAGTGTCAGGCCAGCAGCCGGTCCTCAGGATAAGAGGTGAGATGGAACGGGTGAAGTTCAACGTGCTGAATAATGATGAACTCAAAAGCATGCTCTATGAAATTGCGCCGGAGCATAAGGTTAAGCAATTTGAAGAAACAGGAGATATCGATTTCGCCTATGAGATACCGAATCTTGCCAGGTACCGGGCCAATTTCTTCTCGCAGAAATTCGGCGTGGCAGCGGTTTTCAGAGAAATCCCGAGCAGGATTACGACATGTCAGGAATTGGGACTGCCGCCGGTGATTGCGAAACTGGCCACCCTACCGAGAGGACTTGTTTTGGTAACGGGTCCGACAGGATGCGGAAAATCAACGACCCTTGCCGCCATCATTGACGAAGCAAACCGCTTGCGGAAGGATCATATCATTACCGTTGAAGATCCCATCGAGTTTGTCCACCAAAGTCAGGGGTGCATAATAAATCACAGGGAGGTCGGCCTCCATACCAAGAGTTTTTCAGCGGCTCTTCGCGGGGCCCTTCGCGAGGACCCTGATATAATTCTCGTCGGCGAGATGCGGGACCTGGAAACCATATCTCTTGCTGTCGAAGCGGCCAACACGGGGCATCTCGTTTTTTCCACCCTGCATACCAACAGCGCTGCCAGAACTGTTGACCGGATCATTGAGGTTTTCCCGGCAGAGGAACAGATGCAGATACGGTCTACGCTGGCCGATGGCATCCGGGCGGTTATTTCACAGGTTCTCTTCAAGCGGGCTGACAGGAAGGGGCGTTGTGTAGCACTGGAAATTATGATCGCCAATTCGGCAGTTCGCAATCTCATACGGGAATCCAAGTCCTTCCAGATTCCTTCAATGATACAGACGGGCAAGAAATACGGCATGCAGTTGCTCGACGACTCCATCTGGGAACTTTACAACAGGGGATGGATAACCCCCGACGACGCATATATGAAGGCCAACGATAAGACGAGGTTCAGACCTCTTTTAAAAGCGCCGCCCCTTGACTTTACGGAAGTATGAAGAACCAGTCCTGGTTACAGGTCCCGTACGGAGTTTAACTATATATCCCGAGGAAAAAACAATGAGAAAACAGGAAATAGATTATATACTGACGAAGATGCTGGATTCTCAGAAAAACGTCTCTGACCTGAACATCACTGTAGGCAAGCCATTCCAGGTAGAGACCGCAGGAGTGTTAATCGTAGCGGAGTTTGACCCTCCTTTTGAAAAACTGACCCCTTTCCAGACGGAAATATTTGCCCTGAACCTTATTAATCATGACCGCAGGCTGACGGATATTCTTATTAACGAAGGTTCATGCGATTTGTCTTACGAACTGCCGGGAAAGGCACGCTTCAGGGTCAATGTGTTTTCGCAGAAGAGCAATTACTCCGTAGCCCTTCGGAAACTGGAAGCTAAAATACCTACGTGTAAGGAATTGAATCTGCCGGACGCCTTTTATAAAATGGCCCAGGAGCAGAACGGGATTATCCTCGTAACCGGCGCCACGGGCACCGGCAAGACCACATCGCTTGCCGCCGTATTGAATGAGATGAATGAACAGAAATCAATTCATATCATCACTCTTGAAGACCCTGTCGAATACGCGCATCCTCACAAGAAGGCTACCTTCAACCAGAGAGAATTAGGCACAGATTTTGACACCTTTGGGAGCGGACTTCGGGCCGCTCTCAGGCAGGCGCCCAAGGTCATTCTGGTCGGCGAGATGAGGGACAGGGAGACCGTGGAGATAGCCCTCAGCGCCGCAGAAACAGGACATCTGGTCTTAGCTACTCTCCATACGGTTGACGCAGGACAGACCATTAATCGCATCCTGGGCATGTTTGCCACGGAAGAGGACACCCAGGTTCGCATACGCCTCGCCGACACGGTTCGATGGATCGTCTGTCAGCGGCTTCTGCCGAGAGAGGACGGGGGTCGCGTTGCGGCCTTCGAGATAATGGGCGCTAACATGCGCGTCAGGGACACCATTCTTCACGGCGAATCGGATGGGAAAACCTTTCAAGACATCATTCTGGCCGGTAAGGCGTTCGGCATGGTTACATTCGACGATTACATCATTGATCTCTATAAACAAGGTTTTATCAGCGAAGAGTCCGCCAAGGCCTATGCGTCCAATAAGGGAGCGGTGGGCCGCGGCATTGATGCTGTAAAGAATGAGAGGGGAGAGGCCACTACAGATATCCTGGGCAAGCTCGAGGTCGACAAGGAATACGGAAAATTCAAAAAACGCTGATA
Organism: uncultured Syntrophaceae bacterium; assembly: GCA_903893135.1. Classification (GTDB taxonomy): domain Bacteria; phylum Desulfobacterota; class Syntrophia; order Syntrophales; family UBA2185; genus Fen-1135. The sequence continues at coordinate 3,377 of CAITLA010000271.1, forward strand.
AGGAGGCGACTAAATCCCCATGGAAGAAGAGAAAACCCTATTGAATGAAGAAGACTCATATGAATACGATGCCTCCGACAAGCCTTTTGATTTCGTGGAAGTGGGCATTGGAACGGCCTTGGTCTGCGAATCAGATCCCGCTGCGAGAGAAAAAATCAGCAGCGCCCTGAGGCTCATGGGTTACCAGATTACACAACCGGATTCTATAAAAGATGCCGTCAAAAATATGCGGTTCCACATTTATGATGTGGTTGTTGTGAACGAGAATTTTGACACGGAAAACCCCGATACCAACATAGTACTGAATTCCCTCGCCAATCTTAACGTAGGGACGAGGAGACAGATTTTTGTGGCCCTGTTGAGCGGCAGGTTCCGCTCTATGGACAATATGACCGCCTTCAATAAGAGTGTAAATGTTATCGTTAACATGAAAAACATCGATGACATCAGTGGCATTCTCAAGCGCAGCATCACTGATAATACAGCCTTTTACCACGTCTTCAAAGAAGCCCTGAAAAAGAAATGGCGGGTCTGATTTATTTTCTTACAATCCCGTAAAAATTTTCAAAACGAGGGAGGGGAACTTCTTATGAAGTCGTCATTTCAGAGATTCGGCCTGACGGTAAGTTCTTTCTGCCGCATCGGAAAGGCCAATCGCGGCATATGAGTCCGCAAGATGGACATAATAGAAGGGATTGCGAGGATCGGCGGCAATCGCTTTCTTGAAGGCCTCTATCGCCTGGCTGTGGTGATTCCCCCGGGCGAGGGTATTTCCAAACCTGTTGTAGTAAGCGCCCGCTGAAGTACCATGAAGATCGACGGCCTTTTCATAGACGCCGTGGGCGTCGTCAATCTTTCCCCGTTTCACAAGAACATCGCCAAGACCGCAGTGGTACATGGGATTATCAAATCGGAATTCGAGACACTTTCTGAAAGCCCTCTCTGCCCTCTCGTCATGCCCCTCATTGCAATATACATTAGCGAGCCTGTTATAGAAGGAACCCGCCTCTGATGGGTCAATCTCGACTGCTCTTCTGTATGCCGCCTCTGCGCCATCAAAGTCCCCTGCATGGACGAGGGCATTCCCAAGACTGCAATAAGTTGCTGAAGCATCCGGTTCCATTTCAGCCATTTTTCTAAACACCCTGACAGACTCGCTTGCCTTGCCCGCCTTGAGATAGGCATCACCAAGATCATTGAGAAGCGCTATATCATTCGGTTGCGCTGCCACCGTCCTCTCGCAGATATCAAGAAGACGCGCATAATCTCCTGCTTCCTTAAAGATCCTTACAAGCTCATCGAAGGCAAACCCGGTAAAAACTTTGCGCTCAAGTTCAACACTGAGGAGGCGTTCAAAGCAGACGATTGCATCACCCTGCCTTCCGCTGTCATGATAGGCCCAGGCCAAGGAAAGAAGAAAGGAATCTTCACCTGGATGCATTTCAACTAATTTCTGATAAAGGAGGCTCGCATCATCGTACCTCTTTGCTTTCATGAATTCATCAGCAAGGTAACGGAAATAATCCGCCTTCCTTTCTTCAGTCATAAGCCCCCTGCTATCTTAACAACTGCATGACCTTCCACATGAACTGCCGGCATCCAGGCTGGACGTCAGTCTGAAACCGGATCCTTGCGGTGTGCTCACAAAATCTACTGCAATCGGTTTAGCCGACTCAAGCACTTCTTTATTGATTATGAAGGTCAACCCGTCTTTCTTAAACGTTTCATCGCCTTCTTTTGGCTCATCCAGAGCCATGCCCAGAGAGGGCCCGGATCACCCACCCTCATTCATCATGATCCTGATGATATGTTCTTCACCCCTGTCCTTGAGAAAGTCTTGAATCATCTCCACCGCTTTTTCCGTAACTTCAAACATTATATGCTCCTTTCAGATTTGCTGCTTTGTTGACAGTTTATTGGCATCTAACGTATACACTTAAACCATTTTGTCAAATGATATTTTGCATCTTGGCGGTCTATGATCATTAGGGGGAAGATAACTCAACTTTATGATTGACACGCGGCTGATGCTTGCCTATATACTACCTTGTCATTCCGTATGTAAAGCAGCATCCAGTTTTTTTGTATGCTCCGCCGGCGCATGTATCGAATGCATTTGTCGGGTGTGGGAATGACAGAAGCCGATCTGATGGAAGAATCGTCAGGAACAGAACATTTACTACGTCGTACGGGAATGTGTTTCCGTGGAGGCAAGAAATCATGTCTGAATCATCTCCTTACCGCGACATCTCCTGCCGTTATTTCCATAAACCGGGGGGGGAAATACGAAGGGAGTCCTTGAAGCCGTCTCCAAGAGGGCCAAGGAGCTTTCCATAGGAAAGGTGCTGATCGCCACGGTGAGCGGTCGAACTGCCTTCGAAGCCTTGAAGGTTCTTGACAAAGACATTAAGATCATCGCCGTTAGCCATGTTACAGGGTACGCGAAACCCGACTTTCAGGAGCTGGATGAAAAGGACAGAGGGGAACTGGAATCTCACGGCGTTAAAGTTCTTACCTGCCAGCACGCTTTCGGTGGAGTCGGCCGTGGTGTGAGGAACAAGCTTGACACTTATCAGGTAGATGAAATTATGGCCCACACACTGCGCGTATTCGGTCAGGGTGTCAAGGTCGCCATTGAAGTGACCTTGATGGCTGCAGATGCCGGTCTTGTAAGAACTGACGAAGATGTAATATCCGTAGGGGGAACCGCTCAAGGCGTCGATTCAGCACTCGTTCTGAAGCCCGCTAACAGCGCCCGTTTCTTTGATCTGAAAGTGAGGGAAGTAATCTGCAAACCAGCGATATTTTGATTTGAAAGGAGGGGAACGATGAAGAAGTTGTTCGCTGCAATTTTCAGTATAACCTTATTATGGCCAGTCCTGTCTCCGGCCGAAAATTATACAGTCAAGGGAGATATGGGGTCGAGTATCCGCTATGAGCTTCAGGAGCAGGTTACAGCAGGCGGAGGCATCCAGAAGATGGTTCTCAGCTTTGTCGTGCCCCAGAGCTTCCAATCGCCAACGTCCAGTCAGGAGATCAAAGAGTTCGGCCTCGCTTTTTCCCCTGAACCGCAAGACAAGAAAAACACCACTGACGGCCGGGGCAACCAGATTATTGTGGCGACGTGGATAAAACCTCCGGACGTCATAGATGTGCGCCTTTTCTGCAACGCTAAGAGTGAGACAAAGCTCCCCGCCCTCTCAACACAGGATCCGTTTCCGCTCGTAACGGTGAAGCCGGAATTAATGGATTATCTTAAACCGACAGAACAGGTGCAGTCCAATAACCCCCGCATTCGCGAACTCGCATCTCAGCTTACATCGAATGTCAAGACAGAGTTCGACGCGGTGCAGCGTGTCATCGCCTGGATAGTGGATCACGTCCATTACGTGACCCCTCCTGCCAAGTATGACGCCGTTTATTCGCTGGAATCCGGAAAGGGTAATTGCCAGAATTTTTCCCATCTGACGGCCGCGTTGCTCCGGTCTGTCGGCATACCTGTCCGGATCATCAATGGTATCACATTCAACCAGCCCTTTGATATCGCGTGGCAAAAAGGGACACTGACCTTCAAGATGGGCCAGGGCCGGCATTCATGGGTCGAGGTCTGGTTTCCGGAGCTCGGCTGGGTGCCTTTTGACCCCCAGAATACAATGTTGTTCGTGTCCACCCGATACCTTCGCATAGAAGTCGGCGTTGACAACAATGAGACAAAAAATGATGGGCTTTTGCGGTGGGCCCAACTCAAGGATGCGGAGAGGCCAAAACTCCAGGAGAGTATCGCCGGTAATTTTAATAGCGATAAAGTTAATGTAAAGGGAGACCGGCAAACCTATGGCCCAAAAAATCTCCTCCTTTCCCCATTCGTGAAGGCAGAATTTAAACAGATCGAAGTGCCCCCGCCGCCGCCGCCGCCGCCGCCAATAACCGAAGAGGAGAAAAAGGAGCTTCGGTATGAAGTACCATTTATCTTCGGTAACTTAGAATTTCCTGAAAATATCGACTTCGCATTCCCGCGGGTGACAAAAGCCGCGGGGGTAAATCAATTTGAGATGTCCCGGAACTTTCTCGTGGAGACGGCAGAATATGTAACCACCAACCTTACCCAGTACGCCCAGGTCGTTGTCCTGAGAAAACCCGTAAGACTCCAGAAAGTCGCTCTCGCTCTCCATAAGTTCGGCGGTGACGGCTTGCTCTGGCTTGACATCTTCCAGGATGATCAGGGAAAGCCCGGTCAACCCATCACCACAAGCGACTTCGTCAATCTCGATCAGCTCTCTCTGAAACCCGGATATAGATGGTCAGACTTCGACTTCGGCCGGGATAATCCGATCCTTATGCCGGGTTCCTACTGGATTGCCCTGGGTTTTACGGGAAGCCCTATTGTCAACTGGTTCTATACCTACGGAAAGCCCGTCGGACCTGTCGATGGAACGCGTTATAAGAGCGTATTCCAGCAGAATTGGAGCGGCGCCATGAACTATGAATTCAATTACCGGGTGAGTGGTCTGACGGTTAAGTAAGGAATCACTTACACTGCTGGTTTTCTGAACAAGTAATTACAACTGCTTTATTAATGCGCATCCATAAGGCTGTGTAAACAGGAGTAGTGGATACAGCATTTGCTTCTTCCTGTAACTGAGCATACGGCGATTTTCACAGACATGCATCCTTTCAAATAGTAATAATCAAATGATTAATTCGTACAAACATGTTCTGAACGGTCCGCTTGAAGCGTCCGATCGTTATCGGCAGGATTATTCAGCTTGAATCTTTTACAATTGTAGTGTATTGTAGTGATGGAGGTGTACCATGAGAAGCGTTCTGTCTGTCAGTTTACCGGAAAAAATGGCCGCCGAGCTGGATGTCCTTGCCAGGAAAACAGGAAGGAATAAAAGCGATATCGTGAAAGAGTCTTTGGGGCTATTTTTATGGGAAACCAGATTCCACCAGGTAAAGCAACGCCTGAGTCGTAAAGCAAAAGCAGAGGGATTTATTACGGATGACGATGTATTTAAGGCAATATCGTGAAGGCGGTATTTGATACAAATGTTCTTATAGCCGCCTTCCTGACGGAAGGGCTTTGTTCCGGCCTTCTAATTCGAGCCCGCAAGCGGGCCTTCAATCTTGTTTTGTGTGACGATATTACCCGGGAATTTAAAGGTATCCTTTCAAAAAAGTTCAAATTGGCATCCTCTGACCTTTCTGAAATCACAGCCATAGTTACGGAGGCCACATCTGAAATACTTCATAAGCTTGGTCCTATTCCGAGTATTTGCAGGGATCCAAATGATGATATGATTATTGCCTGCGCTATAAATGCGGGCGCGGATTATATCGTTACCGGTGATGAAGACCTGCTGATCCTGAAAAGCTACAAGGATATCCTCATAATTAATCCTCGAGATTTTGAAGCCCTTTTTGAAGACTAACGAGGTTCAATTAAATATGATTGATTCAAGAGTGGTGGATGTGGACTTACTGACAGCTTCCTGTAGTGCGCACACCATCACCTTTGACGATTACACATGACTTCAAACGAGAATCATTGACCATGTTTTCACAATAATTATGACGGCGATAATATATCGCTATGGGACATGTGATTGCAGTTGGACAAATTTCCCATGTTTTACGAAGTTCGTTTTTTATCTTTATTATCACAAAATACGAAATGCTTTAAACAGTCATTCGTCCATAATTATGGCATGTTTTCCTTTTCAACAAAATACATCCATGTACATTAATATTCCAATTATCGGGAAAAGTGAAGTTCGTATATTAATTGTTGGGTTGCAAAGAAAGGAGATATGCAAAATGATTCGTAAGGTTGAATGTATAGTTTTTATCTGTTTAACTTTCTTCGTATTTACTGCTGTCACATGGGCATCTGAAAGAGACGTGGATGCTGTTTCCTCTGCTGAAAAATGGCTAGGCATGGTTGATGGAGGAAAGTATGCGGAAAGCTGGAAAGCTGCTGCCGATTACTTTAGGAATTCAATTAAAAGGGATCAATGGGAACAAACACTTATAGCGGTGCGAAAGCCTCTAGGTAAGTGCATTAAACGTAAATTAAAATCAAATACCTACGAGACCTCGCTTCCGGGTGCTCCGGACGGGGAATATATTGTTATCTTGTTTGAAACCTCATTCGAGAACAAGAAATCAGCCGTTGAAACAGTTACTCCAATGAAGGATAAAGATGGCAAGTGGCGTATATCAGGCTACTACATCAAATAAGAAACCCAACAAGCCAATACACCGGACCCGCGTTCCGCGGGCCGGTGATCTCCACGTTGCACCTTTCAAATCGTAATTCACAGCATCAAGATTTTTCAAAGTCGTTTGTTAGTAGGTGCAGTCTACGATTCCACCGGTTGAGCGATCTTGAAAAATCGACAATCGAATTTTCTGTTTAATCCTTCCTGTACTGTTGTTTTTCTTATTCAGCGCATCGATTCAATATTTCATCCTATAATCAATAACGCATATAGTGTTTTGTTCTTGGTTGATGTATTAAATGGCGCCAATATATTTTGCGGTCTAATTGTCTTGACATTCAAGAGCATCTTTCCCTATACTTCACACCGCCAGAAGGGATTTTTTATCGTAGGCAATGTAAAGGTAGCTAATTTGACCCACTGGGCTGTCTCATACTCCCTGATTAAACGCAAAACGGTCAGCTTCTGCCCAGAATAATCACCTTTGACACTTGAAGGGGTAAATCACATGCACGCAATTATGAAAAAGAGTATTGTAGTCTTAATGTTTTTCTCTCTCCTTCTTTCAGGCTGTATATATATGGACGTCCAAAGACCGCTCGGCACGGAGTTTAATAAGACAGAGCTGGGCACAAAAACCGGCCAGGCAAGCTGCCACTCAGTTCTCTGGCTCTTTGCGTGGGGTGACGCCGGGACGAAAGCTGCTGCGGAGAATGGTGGCATCAAAATCATACACCACGCCGATACGAAGGTGTTCTCTGTTCTTTTTGGTCTTTACAGCAGGGTGACGACTGTTGCTTATGGCGATTAGACTATTGGCTTTATATGTCCTGTGCATACCCGTCTTGACTGGGTGCGGGACATTCGGAATCATTTACTCGAGTACCGTTGTTCCCTACTCACAGGAGTTCAAAGAGACACCTGTGGGAACCAAACGCTGTGTCATCGAGGACTACCAACTGTCGGAACCGCTAACTAGAGTTACCCTCGCGGCGGAGTGGTCGACCAACTATATCTTGGCCGAGGCAAAGAAGGCCGGCATCAAAGATATTTACTACATCGACATAAATACAGTCAGCATCCTATTAGGTATTTACAAGCACAAGACTCTTATTATTTACGGCGACTGAATATAGTCATCCCTCCGGGCACGAGTGACCCAATTACATAGCAGCGGTGCGAGAATAGATGTTCATTTCCTGAGATTCCAATTTCACAGCACGTATCATTCGCATGAAAACCTCGTCACAGTTTGACCTGCCCCCAAAAACCTGCCCGGTTTCTATGTGAAATAACCAACCTCTTCCCAGACAGTCATAATCTCTACGGTAAGAGAATTGAAGCTGTTTCTTTTATCATCATTTGCTTCTTCCTGTACTGTTGTTTTTGGAACTTTCCTTCTGAATGCAACATTTCAAAAGCCAATCTTCAGTTTAGGATTGAAAAATAGAGGCCATTTACAAAGGCCAATTTCCCCCTTGACTACCCTTGATGTTAGGCGTATTGCTTAATCAATTGTTATTACTCCTGTACCTAAGTAAGCTAATTGTTGTTCCTCCCATAGTGAAGTAGATTAATTGGCATTCCTCTTCTAGCTCAGTAAACACGATAACCTAACCCCTAACCTTGTCGAGTGTAGTATGAGAGCGAGCTTCCGAAAGGTACCGATATGAAGCCTCTGAGGGAATTTCTTGCTCCCTGGAGGCTTTCTTGATTTCGCCTAATCAAAATCATTAGAAAGGGGGAAAAGATCATGGCTACAATAAAGATGAACATTACCATTTGGGGACTCACAGGTATTTTACTAATTTTATTGTGGATCATCGGGCTAGCCTGCCTCGGCACTCCGGCTTGGACGGCCGACGCTAAACAGAAGATCTCGAAGTCAGGTATCTCATATCGCCCGGATAACGCCCAGGCGGGGCCCGAAGAGCTGGTCAACGCTATCCGCGCCCGCCGTCCCGGCGGCAAGCTGCTGAACCTAGACCGTATGCTGCTGAACAGCCCAGCCTTTGCGCGGGGCTGGAACACGATGTTCGGGGCGATCCGGGGTCAGCTGGCGCTCTCCCCCAAGCTGCGGGAGCTGGCAATCATGTCGATCGGTGTAATTAACAAGGCCGACTACGAGTGGGTACAGCATGTGCCGGACTTTCAAGCCGCCGGCGGCACCAAGGAGCAGATGGAAGCGCTGAAGGATGTGTCCACTGCCATCAACAATACGAAGCTATTCAATGAGTCGGAGCGCGCCACGCTGGCGCTGACCTATGAGATGACGCGCAACATCACCGTAGCGGACACAACCATGGCGCGGGTACGCGCCATTCTGCCGGACCAACAGGTAGTGGAGCTGGTAGGGACCATTGCCGGCTATAACATGGTGTCGCGCTTCGTGGCGGCCACAGGGGTCGAAGTGGAAGAATGAGGAAATTTCCTCGAAAGCAATTTTCAGACATCAGGACCTGAAGACGACTCAGTCTAATGGGGTAAGGTGAGTATCAAGACTAATGCAGCCATCGCAAAAAGCCGCACGGCTGCATTAGCGGCATTATCCAATCTTTCAACCCGTAATGATCAACTCACAGATCAGCCTGCTATTGTAGATAAGTAGGTGTAAGAGGCGGGAATCGAACCCGATTCTTCGCACTTTAACTTATTGATAGTATTACATATAGAAATTGGTTAGAGGTCATTTAGGGGTCGTAGTATTTATAAAGTAAGCTTCGAACCATTAGAAAATTGAAAAAAGTCGTCCCTTGCGTCTTGAAATCTTCTGTTCATAATTGCAACAAGATATGGTATGTACCATAATTATTAATCAATAAAAGAGATCGATGCATAGCTGTGATTATGTGAAGTTTGTGGTAGATTAAAATCTATATCTGGACATAAGATAGTTATGCTGCATCTGAAAGAGTGCTTTTCTAAGGTACATAAGTATAATATATTGTCTTAGGGCGACTTCATCACATCTGGAAATGTATGGATAAATAAAATGATACCGAAACGTCTTAAAAAGGAACCTCTGTTGGAGGCCATCTGGGAACTTAGATTTACTAGTGATAAGGGGTCAGTTGTTGAATTACTACCCGGAATTATTTATCAGGCGTTCCAAGGCGAGTATGCTAAGATTGAACGGTTAGCTGTTGGAAGTATACCACCTTTGATTCTACAGCAGGATGAAATCTTACGTTACGCACCAAGTGTTAAATTAGAGTGTTCTCCTTATGCGATCCAGGTTGGGGAACATGTGGTTTCACTAAGCTGTCGTCGCCCGTATACAGGTTGGGAACAGTTCAAATCTAAAATTTTGGATTTGTGTGAAAAATTGCAAAAGACGGAGCTAATAACACATCCTGAGCGTTTTTCGCTGAAATACATCGACGTTATAGATATAGCTGCCCAACCGTCACTTGAGCCGCTTAATATAAAACTGACACTTGGCAACCGGTCTATTGAGAAAAATAGCGTGCAGTTGCGAACTGAAAACAGAGATAAAGATTTTATTTATATAATTCAGATTGTTACGGACGTTCATTCTTCAATTGCGACCGGGGAAAGTTTTGACGGCCTTTTATGCGATATTGATACGATTTATCAAAAAAAAGATGGAGATTTCTGGAAAGACTTTTTGAAGAATCTAGACAAAGCACACGACTGTAGCAAGGATCAGTTTTTTTCTTTGTTAAAAGAAAGTACTATCAAACTGCTGGAGCCGGAATATTAGAGGAGCTTTATGCCACTAACTGAGGTTACTATTGCACGAAGGCGTGAAATGGAGACAGCGAGTACAACAGGTACATCGGTGCCGATCGTGTCAGTCGCCTTGCTTGGTGGTGCCCTACTTACACCACCCGATATTTTGCTCAAAAAACTTCTGCATTACAAAAGGACTCAGGTGTCTTCGCCAGCCATCATTAAGATGTTTACGCGTAGCATGAGCGAGGGTTCTTTTCAGCCAAAAACCTTTCTCGGCAAGCAGTTACTAGCCATTAGGAATAGGGCGATTTCAAAAGGACTAGCTTTGTTGGATGCCGACGAGATCGGGGCGGAACTGTCGCGACGTCGAGGAGAATTCCTAAGTGCCTAAGACAAAGACATTTGTAGATGCGAACGTCCTTATCTCAGCATTTCGGGGCAAGGAAGAGGTCAGTGAGAAAGCCCTCAAGGTTCTGGACGATCCTGAGCGAGAGTTCATAGTCAGTAATTATCTCAGATTGGAAGTCATACCAAAACCAAAGTTTCTTCGCAGGGATGACGAGGTTGCATTCATGGAGACTTTTTTTGAAAGCGCTTCAGAAGAGGTCGACTCGTCTTCAGCATTGACTTTACAAGCTATTGAGATAGCCTCTATACATAACCTGCACCCATTGGATGCACTGCATGCTAGTGCTGCTATCCACGCTGAAGTTGACGAGTTTATTACATCAGAAAAAAAAACTAAGCCTTTTTCCCGTGTGCATAATTTGACTGTAAAATCGTTGCTAGGTCGATAGAATTGATTCCTTCGTGAATGCCGTAACGATGGATGATAAAAGAGCGGATATTTGGGGAAAGATTTCCTGATATTTGCTTGTAAATTGTCCAGTACCCACCATTGAAGCACTCCTTACAAGTGGTAATCCTCACTTCAATTCCAAATCGAAAATCGTTGATAAGTATGTGCAGTCTACGATTCCACCGGTTGAGCGATCTTGAAAAATCGACAATCGGATTTTCTGTTTAATCCTTCCTGTAATAAAGCATCCAACAATTTTGGCGGGCATACTTCGTTTCAAACGCGAATCTTCACTTTTGGCTTGAAAGCCGATGCCATTTCGAAATGCAATTTCCCTCTTGACCACCCTTGGTCTTAGGAGTATTCTTCAACCAATTGTTATTCCTCCCATAGCTCAGTTAACCTAATAACCTAACCTCAACCTTTTGGAGTGTAGTATGAGAACGAGCTTCCGAAAGGTACCAATATGAAGCCTCCGAGGGGATTACCTTTGCCCTTTGGAGGAAACTTTCTATTATGCTCACTGTACCAAAGAGTTCAAATCGTTATGGCTCGGTGAAAGAGTAAATCAAATTTTAATCATTTTGCACGCTCACGTTAGGAGAGGAGGAGGGATATGTTTAAAAAAGTTGTGATATCGATTTTCATTTGCCTTTTTGTAGTGACATCAGTATACGCCGCCGAGAAACGAGGCACCGTTGAGGAGGCGAAAAAAATGGTG
>CAITLA010000272.1 GCA_903893135.1 uncultured Syntrophaceae bacterium
ACAAGGAGATCAAAAAATCCCTTCATCTTGGTCTTGATGAATTTCGCCGGGATCGCCTTGCGGTACTGTTTATGCTCGATATCCGGCTGCCAGAGCTGCTCGTTGCAGACGGCAGGATGCTCGTAATGCCGGTGGGTATCCGGGTCATAACGCCATTTCCATATCCTGTTTTCACAGGCATAGCGTTTCTTGTATCGTCCCTGAGTGTTCTTTTCAAAGATCGGTACCGGATACCCGTCTTTATCGAGCAATTCCTGGCCGCATTTCGGGCAGAAGTACTTACCCCGCCTTGTCACTACGGCAGGCCTCCAGAGAAAGCCGGTTTTGGCCCGTTCACGTCCCATGACGTAGAACTCTAGCCGTACAGGCCGGGGCTGCCTTCTCAGATTCTTAAGCCGCGTGATGACATCCCTGCCGTTGAAGTTATATGCCTTCGCTTCAGGGAGGCTGTTTTTGATTTCATCGATCCATTTCGGCACCAGGTGGGGCGGACAGATAACCAGCACCCTGCGACTGCCTTGCATCTTATGGAGAATATGAGCTACAGCGATAGACTGAAGGGTCTTCCCAGTCCCCATTTCACAGACGACGTAATTGGCTTTGTTACCCGCTATTAATGACTTGTAGCAAGCCTTGATTATCTCCGCCTGGGAAGGGAAAGGCTTTTTTGTCATGTCATCAAGAAGCTCTGCTATAGCCTCTTCCTTATCTACTGCCGGGTCATGAATGACCGTCAATTCCTTTGTAACTTTTTCGGCCATGCTTTCCCCGTACTCGTTCAAGAAGTCCCTAAGCGCGATTGCTTGTTCCATCGGCGTTTCCTCCGTTATATTTCATGCACTTTACGATCTCCGGCACTTTTCTCCTGATGGCCCCTGATATGAGGTCCTGAAGATTTGTCGGATGAAAATCAAATAGGTAACCTTTGAAGTCGCCCGCCAGGGTCTGCTGTTCTGTTAACCAATCTTCCTGCTCTTTGAATGCATTCCAGAGCCAGCCTGTCCATGAAGGATGCAGGGGGATTTCTGTTATCTCATCGAGGTGCCGGAAGAAGAGGGGACGGATATCCCGATCGTCTTTTGTGATGACAAGAAAGCGGTTCTGCTTTCCGTCGTTGTTCGTGTTTGAAGGAAGAGCCAGCTTAAGGATTAGCACGGCATGAACCAGGCCGGATGGAAGTTTCTTCATCTGGACCTTGTAGCTCGTATGTGAACACTTGAGGTAATGAGCAACGCCATCAACATCCAGGGCAATGCCTTTATTCCCCAAAAAATTGGCGATAATCCCTTTTACCGCAACCTGGTAACCGCATACGGACATGAAACAGACTGTTTCCATGTCCTGGTCGACGATTAAGTCCGAACAATATGCTTTGATGCCTGTGGCACGTATACAATAGAGCGTATCCGATGCCTCCTTTCTGTTTTTTCTATTCTATTCTTTCTGTTTTATAATGGTGTTTGTTACTGGATGGTAAACATATCACCTCGCCTGTTGAAGGCATTGATGGTGATCTTGATCCTGTCCGTTTCGATATGCTTTTCGTAATTGCCCGCACTTTCGAACGTGTGTTCCACCTCTTTTTTGGTGATTCCTTTGATCAGAAGAGGCTTCTTTTTTTTCCTGTCCCAGACAATGCCGTTCATCAAGCCGCATGCCAGGATCTGGGCAAGATGCCCGTGACGCAGGGGCATGATCGGTCTGATCTTCTCGGTCATTCTCAAAGGTGTTGTCATGTCCCGTACCTGATCAAACAAGCCATAGCACTGGATTTCTTCCGCCAGTTCCTGTGGATCGATGTCTCTGGCACGGAACACAAAATCAGTTCTCGCTGGTGTCAGGGGGACCTCGTAAACATGAGGTGGATTTTCCGGAAGGTAAGGAACAGTTACTTTGAAGCTTCCGCAGTTTTTCAGGTACTCCGCCATGGCATCGTCCTTATCAGGCATATTCTTCAACACGCCCATGACGACAAGCTGACGGTAGGCTTTGTAAGCATCTTCCGGAAAGCGATACACGTCGATCTGCTCGAAACGGTAAGAGAGCATGCCCGCGATACGGCCGTCCAGCCGTCCCTGAGGGATCAGGTAAACCAGGATCCCCCTGGGGCAGAGATATGTAACGCAGTCGCGCAGAAATGTCCTCTCATACCGTTCAGACTTCTCGATGTCATTGTCACGGGCTGCCCAGTCATAAGGCGGATTGAGCCAAAGCAGGCTGAATGACCCGTGACTGATCCTGGTGTTCTGGTAATCGGTGACAAGACAACGATCCAGGACGCCTTTTGCAAAGTCGCCGCGTTCCTGGTCGATTTCTATACCGCAGGTTTCCGCCTGCAGGGCGTCTCCGATTTTTTTCACAGCGACACCAGTACCGGCGCAAGGATCAAGTACCCTGATCAAACCTTCACACTCTCGTTTCAAGTAGCTTGCTATTAAAGGGATGACCTGCCCGGGTGTCGGGTAGTATCCCATCTTAGCTTGGCCAGCAAACCTCAATTCTAAATTTCTCCTTTCTTGCGGGCAGGAGGGTAGTTGAGCCTACCCTCCTGATATATATCTTAGCCGTGAGCCCGCTCTTTGATTCTATTTCAACAAAGCTCCCGTTAAGGCGATCCAGGCGACCGCTATAATGAGAAACAATACTGTAAGATCGCGCAACATCAGCAGCGCCACCTTTGCCAATCCCATTTCGCGCACCTGTCCCTTGAGAAAATCAATCATTCCCATTGCATCTCCTTTATCCTGATACGGATGTAAGTTCCTGTGAATCCCTTGGCAGATCGAGTATCTCGCGGAGAACTTTTTCGGTGTCTTTGAGAATACTCATGCAGAGCTTAGGGATGTTGGTGCAGTCCTCGGCGTATCCGCTGATGTAGTTGTAAGACGCCTTGGAAGGCGTGGGATAATCCTTTTCATAAAGGATCGCGAGCACGGTCGCCGCCAATTCGGCTACCGCCTCCTGTTTCCA
>CAITLA010000273.1 GCA_903893135.1 uncultured Syntrophaceae bacterium
GTCAGAAAAGGGAAGAAATTCACTGTCAATCTCTACAATGCCATGTTCAGAGCGGACGTTTCCCAGAATATAATCATAGACGATGGCGACATAGTCACGGTTCCGGAACTTCCTTTCTTCGGTGAAAGGGTGTATGTCTTCGGCGAAGTCAACAAGCAGGGGATATACAGGCTGAAGGACGCTGCCGACCTTCTGGCAGCAATAGCTAATGCTGGAAGTACGACCCTCGTAGCCGTGAAGTCAGATATTAAGATAATAAGAGAATATAAAGAGCGGGGAGGGAAACCGATTATCCTGTCTGCTAATCTGGATCAGATTCTAAAGCAAGGGGACTTATCCCAGAATATATCGCTTAAGGACGGTGATGTTGTCTACGTTCCGAGAAGGGTTATCGGCGATATCAATGAATTCATCATAAATACGACACCTCTTCTGGAGTACCTGCTAAAATATCCGGCCGGCTTCAGGGATTCGTATTTCCTCAATCCTGCAAACCAACTGCGGTTTTAGGAGAATTACGCATAATGGCCCAATATGACCTTAACCTGAGAGATTACTGGCGCACTATCAGAAAGAGAAAGTTCATTGTCCTTTTTACAATGGTCTCAATGGGATTTTTCAGCCTTGTCTGGGCCGTATTAGGGCAGCCTACTCCTATATATAAAACAAGTGTCAGTATTAAAATTGAAAAGATCGGTTCACTAACCGGCCTTTACTCACAGGCCTTTCAATGGTCTTCCACCAATTACCTTGAGACGCAGGCCTCTGTCATAAAGAGTTACATTATTCTGGAAGCAGTTGCCAAAAAACTCAATTTAATACCGGCCAATCTTTCTTCCGAACAGATACGCAGCAGTCGCGAATATCTCAAAACTATACTGGATCTTAAAAGTAAAGTCGAAACAGAGCAGGAAGGCAATACCGATATCATCACCATTAATGTGACATCTGAAGACCCCAAGTTTGCCCAGCGTTTCGCGAACACAATTGCTCAGGTTTACAAAGAGGAACATCTAGTCGATATCAACAGAAGGACATTCGAGGCTAAAAAATTCATAGAAAGTCAATTAAATATCGTTAAAGAGAAGGTAGCAAAATCGGAAGATGCCGTACGGAATTACAGAGAGAATAGCAAGTTGATATCTATTGACGCGCAGTCCGCGGCCTCGCTTAACCAAGCATCTAAACTCCAGGCGGCATACGACATTGATTCGTCAACACTTCAGAAAATCAGCGGGGTGGAGAAAATTCTTGCCACAGCGGAAGATAAACATCTCACATCAAAGACCTCTTTCTACTTTGACGAAGCGACGCCGATCTATAAGAATTTGAATGACCGATTGGTTCAGCTCATGCTGGAGAGAGACACTCTTCTTATTACATACACAGAAAACTTTCCACAGATTCAGGAAATCAAGAATCAGACCCATGAAATAATCACAAGCATGAAGTCACAGTTGTCCTCCCAAAAAAAGTATCTCGAGTCAAACGTCAGAAATCTAAAGCAGCAGATCAATGTAACCGACGAGCAACTCAGGAAGCTGCCGGAGAAAGGTCTGGAACTGCTCAGATTCGAAAGAGAGGCGGCAGTTAACAGAGAGGTGTACACCCTTCTCGAAAAGAAGTATCAGGAAGCTTTGATTCAAGACGCGGAAAAGATAGAAGAGGTGAACATCGTAAGGCCCGCTCTTGAGCCGACAATACCGACTAATCCCCCCAAAACTGCCGCAAATACTGCCTTAGGAACTATTATTGGGCTGATTATTGGCATTGTCTTTGCCTTCATAATAGAAACCTTTGACACTTCCTTCGAAGCCATTGAAGAAGTTGAATCATTCCTGGGCGTTCGCGTCCTCGGGATTATACCCCAGGTCAACTATGATGAGCTTAAAGCAATTCTTCAGGAAAAATACTCCAAAACCGTAGATGATGAAACCATAAAAAAAACTAACAGACTTATATCGCACTTCTTGCCTACGTCGTCATCGGCTGAAAATTACAGGGCCCTCAGAACAAACCTGAATTTTCTAAATCTCGACAAAAGCATTAAGACAATAGTTCTTACGAGCTCTTCACCTGAGGAAGGCAAGACCACTGTAGCCGTCAACCTCGCCATAACCATGGCTCAGGGCGGCAGCAAGGTACTCCTCATTGAGGGGGATCTCCGGAGGGCCGTCATAGCTAAATTATTTGGCATCGAAACCGTGCCGGGACTGGCCGATGTAATTTTAGGCAATTATGAATGGCGGAGCGTTGTCAGGACAATTACCGATTTCATAACGGGCAAAATGAGCATGGACGAGATTATGCAGACCCCTGGCATGGATAATCTCCATATCATTACCGGTGGATCGCCTGCCCCGAATCCGGCCGAGCTTGTCAACTCGAAACTCATGCCCGAACTTATAAAGCAGGCATCTTCTGAATATGACATTATACTGATAGATGCACCTCCCGTATTGGCCGCTACAGAGGCATCGATATTGAGTTCACTTGGAGATGGTGCAATCATTGTATATCAGGTGGGAAAAATTGCCAGAGGCGCCCTCAAGCGGGCGAAGGCACAGCTTGACAATGTGGGAGCGAAAATATTTGGTGTCGTCCTGAATGGTTTAAAAGCTGATATCAGCCCTGATTTTGCCTACCGTGACAAGAAGTATTACTATTATTATGGTGACAAGAAGCCGGAAAAGACTTCTTTAAAGGATAGGATCTTCGCGTTCCCTGAAACTGTAACGCATTACCTTAGATCAATTATATCTAAAGGATCATTCGAAAGGGAAGCACCTGCACCTGCACCTGTAGCTGCACCTGTAGCTGTAGCTGCACCTGCAATTGAAGCTGAAACGGAACCAATACAGGAAGATGCGCAGAAGGTGACGGCAGAAAAGCCTGAAGTCAAAATTTCAAGACCGAAATTTGTAATTCTATTATTTGCGCTCCTATTCATGATTCTCGGCATATTGTATCAGACCGGCGTCGTTCAATACGATCTTGAAAATATTCTCCCCTGGCTTGAATCTCTAAAACCTGCCATGCAGGAAAAGAAAACTTCTACCGAGAACATTCAGCCCACGGCCGGTACGATACAAACAATACCTCAGGAGAAATCAATATCCATAGAGGAAAAGAAACCTGCTACGGAGAGTATCCAGACTCCGACAGGTACCACGCAATCAGCGCCTCCAAAAGAGTCTGTACCAACAACTGTGGCAGTCCCTAAGGCTACTGCTGACTGGGGCCTAATCCTTTATGTGAAAGACGGTACCAACATCAGGGCAGACCGTTCAATAAATTCCGAGGTCAGAGGAAAGCTTGAACCCGGCCAGAAGGTTAAAGCAGATTTCCTCGATGATGATTGGTACGCGGTCTTTAAGGTTAAAGAAACAAAGCGGGATATTAAGAGGGCACGCGGTTATGTATATTCTCCCCGGCTATCCCTTCCTGAGGCCATGCAAACGCAGCAAGCAACGGATACTCAGACGGCTAAGGACTGGGGCATAATCCTCTATGTAAAAGACAGAACCAACATCAGGGCAGACCGTTCAATAAATTCCAAGGTCAGGGGGACGCTTGAACCGGACCAGAAGGTCAAGGCAGATTTCCTGGAGGATGAATGGTACGCGGTATTTAAGGTTAAAGAAACAAAGCGGGATATTAAGAGGGCACTTGGTTATGTATACTCTCCCCGGCTGTTCCCTATTGAGGCAACAGGGAAGAATTAAAACTGCTCATCTATGACTGAATCAAAGATCAGAAAGAGATCCGCCTTTTCCAGGCTCAAACGACGTGTCAGGAGATCTTTTACAAAAAGAACCATGGTCTGGCTGCTCATAATAGCGCTTTGTTCATTTATAATGAGCGCCTTCACCTTTGCCACCTCTTCCTTCATTGAAAAATTTTACAGATTTGTTGACACAAGTTATACTCCGATGGATATGGACAGGACGACAATTGACCTAATAAAGAAAAAACTTGCGGGTAAAAAGTGAGGGGCTGTTTCATCTCTCTCATTTCGCCCCCTTTGACAAAAGAAGATTGTGTCCCAATTAAGAAATACCGCCGGGTCAGGTGACCCGGCCTCCAGCAAAACAGAATGTAGGCCGCGTGACTCACGCGGCGAGACATTACGACACAGTCTCAAGGGGGTGAGAGGGAGAAATCCTTGTCCCGAGCAAATTGATGCTGTCCCTGCTTTTCATTGTCTTGTGACCAGGAGTGTGATATAAAAAAGTGAATGGAATGGCTATAAACAAATATGAAACAACCCGCTGAAATTCATGACCTGCCCCCGATGATGACCGAAAAGGATCAAATGGAAAAACTATCGCCAATATATTGGGATGTTGATGTGGATCCGGATGCGCTCCAGCGGCTCCTTCGCGGCGACACTGAGAGGATAGGCCACATTGATCGAATTAGTCTATATCGACGGCTGCTCATGACCTACGACTGGTATACCCTGCTGGCGTTGATTCCCCCTGACAAGCTGCGGGAGGCCTTGAGCGATCCCGTTCTGGAACATCTCCATCCCGTAAACCTCAGGGATCGTTTTCTCTATGCCCGAAACATTCTATTCAGCTAAGATCTACCCTTTCATGGACACGATTATGGCGCTGGTTCGTCGGGCGGATACGTCGTTTTATCTCACCGGTGGGACAGCGCTCGGCAGGCATTATCTTAACCATCGCTATTCCGACGATCTGGATTTTTTTATCAATCAGGCGAATGATTTCCGGGATCAAGTCAAAAAGGTACTTGAGGAGCTTCGCCTCGGCGGAATTCTGTTTGATCCTGGCACGGCAGCAGACACTTTTGTGCGGATTCTGATACGCGAGGGAGACACACCCCTTAAGATCGATTTCGTCAATGACGTAGCTTTTCACTATGGAGATTTTCAGGAGGCGCCTTTTTATCCCCGCATTGACCATTGGCGCAACATACTGTCGAACAAGCTGTGCGCTCTGAGCCGGAAGGAGCCCAAGGATATGGCCGACATTCTGTTCATCTCTCAGAATTTCTCATTTTCTTGGACGGAGATTTTCAGAGAAGCCCGGCAGAAGGATCTCTGGGTCGAACCCCTGGAAATTTCCAGAATAATACATGATTTTCCGTTGGACCTGTTCGGAGCAGTTCGGTGGATAAAGACACCCGATTGGGGCAAGTTGGCAGAAGGTATAATCAAATTGCATGAGGATATTTTCCACGGCCGGAAAAACTCCCTATACCCCGCAAATTAGTAAGATGCAGGACATCGTCTCTATATTACGGATCAAGGAAGAGATTCGTTGGGAAACGATATACACCGAACAAAGAGGTGTCGCTATGGAACATCCTTCTGTAAAAGATTATGTCAAGATACCGAAACAGGAATATAACCTGCTCAAGAAAGTCTACCGCACTGTCAAGCGTCAAGCATTTCTCGTACGACTTAATGAATCTGAACGGAATCTTGCTGCGGGCAAGACTAAAGCAATTTCCGTTGACGATTTTATTGACGCCGTGTAAACGGTATGAAACCGAAATCAATTCATTAAGGTCCTTTACCACTAACCCCTCACGCATTTATGTCCGACCATGCTTAAACTCACTCACGCAGAAATAGATTCCAAAGCCATATTCTTACTGGCAATGGTCGTTGCAATAACGCTCGCTGGGGGGTTCCTCATTACAAAGGCCGTCCCGGGGATTGCTTTTGCCGTGATTGCCGCTTTCGCTATCGGAATCGTCAGCTTTGTCAATACAGAAATCGCCCTTTATATCCTGATCGCTTCCATGCTCCTTGGACCACAGTTTGTTGTGGGAGAACCAACAGAATTGCCTGGCCGCGGGCGTGGGTTTACGCTACGCATGGACGACATCCTTCTTGTCATCATAGGATTGAGCTGGTTTTTAAAAACCGCTATCAGAAAAGAATTAGCGCTCCTTATACGAACACCATTAAACGGACCCATTACATACTATTTTGTTGTCTGCCTGATTTCAACACTCTTTGGATATATGATGGGAAGAGTAAAAGGAATCACAGGATTATTTTTTCTTTTGAAATACTTTGAATATTTTATCGTATACTTCATTGCCGTAAACCATCTTAAGGAAAAAAAACAGATCGAGCGGCTCCTGTTTACCATCCTGGGTGTTTGCTTTGTCGTTTGCATAGTTGCTATCTATCAAGTACCAGCGGGTGGCCGGGTCTCCGCACCATTTGAAGGCCCGGAAGGTGAACCCAATACGCTTGGAGGCTATCTTGTTCTCATGCTCTCCATCGTCCTGGGTCTTTTGCTGACCCACGGTTCCAGAAAACAGAAAATCTTTTTGGGCACTCTCTCCTTTTTCATCGTGATTTCTCTTGCTGCGACGCTTTCCAGAGCCTCCTGGGTTTCACTTATTCCCATGGTCATGACGCTCCTCTATTTTAGTAAAAGAAAGTGGCCCATCATTTTGGTATTAATCATTATTGTTTTAATATCTCCGTTTATCTTGCCCAAAAGTGTTAAGGAAAGGGTATCTTTTACTTTTACTCAACCGAAGGAAAGAGGACAGGTCACCGTCGGCGCAACAAGGCTTGACACCTCAACATCCGCCAGGTTTATGGCGTGGAAAAATACTCTTGAAAAAGATTTCGTCACTCAGCCAATACTGGGCTACGGCATTACGGGATATCGTTTTCTGGATGCGCAATATCCACGCATCCTTGCCGAGACGGGACTTTTAGGACTTCTCACCTTCTTAATTCTTCTTTTTTCGATCTATATGAATACCTTACACACATACATGGGCACCTCAGACCCACTTTTCAGTGGTCTTTCTCTCGGCTATCTTGCCGGCTTTATTGCCATGATTACACATGGTATAGGAACCAACACCTTCATCATCGTCCGCATCATGGAACCATTCTGGTTTCTGACTGCCATGATAATAATGATCCCGGAAATTGAGAAAGCAGCACCAACAGAACCGTTGAAAATCGAAACGCCTTTGGCATAATATCTCTTAGTCGTGCCGACGAGGTAATCGGGAATTCTAAATTTGAAAATCGTCTTTCGTCGGCAATAATTAGACTGGGCCGAATATCAATCGGCTCTCCATCATAGATAGTATGTAGATTTAATTGGCTGGACTTTTAAGTTATGTGTAATGCATTCTGCATTTTATTCGGGGCAATGAATTTGACGAGTGAGGAAATTAATGGGAGACAGGTACTTGAAGTCGGGGCATGTAACGTTAATGGAAGTCTGCGTCCCCTTATCGAATCTTGGTGTCCATCAAAATACATAGGCGTAGACATCGTTGAGGGAGTCGGCGTTGATGAAATTTGTAGTGCTTATAATGTAGTAAACAAATTCGGCAAGGAAAGTTTTGATATCATAATATCTACAGAAATGCTCGAGCATGTGAGGGACTGGAGAAATGTCATTTCTAACCTTAAGAATGTTTGCAAGCCAAACGGCATCCTATTACTAACTACACGCACAAGAGAAGCTGAATTCCATGCGTGGCCTTATGATTTTTGGAGATATGAAATTGAAGATATGAGAAATATCTTCCCCGATTTCATTATCGAAAAACTCGAATATGATAAATTTAGCCCTGGCATATTCTTAAAGGCCAAAAAGCCACTTGATTTTGTCGAACATAACCTCTCTTCCATTCAATTGTATTCCATCATTACAGAAAGTCGAATCATCGATATAGATGAAAAAACGATCACGTCTTTTAACAGGAAGTATCGAATGTACCTGATGTTAAGAAATAGTTACCTATCGGTCGGAACTTTCATTTCCAAGATCATAAAACGCGTACTGAATATTAAATAAGAGGGGCTAAATACGTCAAGAAATGATGTGATCGATCATGGTCCCTCAGTAATACCTCAACGTCCGGCAGGCTTCAATCATGGAAAAATGTTCTGGAAGAAGATTTCATCAGTCAGCCAATACTGGTCTATGGCATTACAGGATATCGTTTTCTGGATGCGCAATATCCACGCGTCCTTGCCGAGACGGGACTTTTAGGACTTCTCACCTTCTTCATTCTTCTTTTTTCCATCTATATGAATGCCTTACATACGTATAGGGGCACCGCAGACTCCCTTTTTAGCGGTCTTTCTCTCGGTTATCTTGCGGGCTTTACGGCAATGCTCGCACATTGTATAGGAACCAACACCTTCATCATCGTCCGCATCATGGAACCATTCTGGTTTCTGACTGCCATGATAATAATGATCCCGGAAATTGAAGCAGAAGCAAAAAGAGTGGCAATTTAGGATATAAGAATTTAGATAGGATGCAACAGACAGCTTTTGAATATTTTTATTCGAACATTTTACTGAGAATATGAAGAAGAGTAATTACAAAACTTCTTTCGCCAAGCCTCGCAAGCTACTATTCAGTAAGTGTTAATCCTATAATAGATCCGCCTCTGTGGTTTGATAATTTCTCAAGAATTCAATTGGAAAATAGAGTAAGTAGAAATAGATTTTGTTGGATCCAGACATTAAATCCTGAGGCTAAAGAAAATGTGCCTAAAATAATCATGGGTGATTATTCATCAATAGTATAATGGGGGCGACGATATCAGCTGCAAGACAAATCGTTGCCGCAGTCAGTCTTGCCGGAGTAATTAAGAAATACTCTGAGACTACCCAAGCATGGGTCTCGCCAACTTGAATAAAACCATCATCTAATCTCATGGGTCAATTTACAAGGAATATCGGCGAATCAATGGTCACCTCTATCGCCTCGTTGATTCTCGGGATGATACTTTCCATTGTGCTGGCTCGCTACTTACAGCCAGAAGGTTATGGTAAATACTCCTTTATTTTTTTAGTTTGCTTTCTCGTATACCAGGTCAGCCATCTTTCAATTTCTGGTGCGAATATATTTCTTGTGGGAAAAAGAATATTCAGTCCTTCTCAAACCGGTACCGCCTCTTTGATTATCTCTTTTGGTTTAGGTCTTGTCGGACTTCTTTTATTCGGACTCATAGCAAACCTGGGACCTATCAGGGAAGAAATTATCCAAAAAGGAATAGGATATAATTTGCTTTGGATTGCAGTAGCGACAGTGCCTATTCTGATGCTTTCAGACAACCTGAAAGGTATTTTCCTTGGAATGGAGAAAATACGCCTTGTCAACATCCTACTGCTCTCGTACTTAGGTTTTCAGTTGTTTTCTAGTTTTATTTTTGTGGTCTTATTAAAAATGGAGCTTACCGGGGCGATTGTTGCCTACTTGTTAGCCAACATAGCAGGGTCATTCTTAGTTTTAGCTTGTTTTATGAGATCACCAAATTTTGAGAAGGTTCACTTTGCCTCTTATATAAAGCAAGCGCTGGCCTATTCCTGGAAACTTCACCTTGGAGCCATCGTCTTTTTCTTGATCTATAGACTGGACGTGTTCCTCATCGTATATTTAACAGGAGACATGGTGGCTGTGGGATTTTATGCGGCTGCAGTAGGGTTTGCAGAAAAAATTGATATCATCCCCCGCGTCGTTTCGAGTGTGCTTTTCCCAAGGATAACGACGATAACAAAAGAAGAGGTCCGCAAATATGGTCCTTTTCTTTCACGAATGACTTTATTGCTTGGCGGACTTCTGGCGTTGTTCCTGGCTACTATCTCCTACTACGTGGTTGTGCTGTTATTGGGCGTAGAATATGAGTCAGCAGTTATTCCGCTCTGTATCCTTCTGCCAGGTACTGTTTTTCTTGGTGGAGGACGCATAGTGAGTACTGAGCTTATGGGACAGGGAAAGACCGATATTCTTGCTGTAGCAAATTGCACCGCCTTGGTCTTCAATGTAGTTTTAAATTTGTTATTTATTCCTAAATTCGGCATAAATGCCGCTGCAGCCGTTTCTTCCATTACATACGCCGTTATGTTTATCATTGAATTACGGGGCTCCTCGCAGCTATCAGGTCTTTCTGTCTCGGAATATTTAATACCGCGGAAAGATGATTTCTTTGAAATTCGCCGACAGCTGTTATCATAATTACACTTCTTGTCGAATTTCTTAGCAAATTAAAGGGGTCATTCGTGACATTCATATCGCGAAGACCGGTTTCCATCAAACATATGCTCGTCCGTCTGATCTCATCTGAAAAAAGTTTTGACAGGTTAGTGAACTAACATGCACATTTGTATTATTTCTGCATTTGCAATTACAGAAAAAGATAACTTGGGAGGCGTCCACACCCATACTGAAATGCTTTCAAATATCTTAACTAAAATGGGGAACAAAGTTACCTTTATTACTGCTGGTGATCAGAACGAATCTCATGAAAAGACGATCAATGGTATCAGAGTTATCTTTACTCCAGGCAGCAAGACTGAAGTGGTGGATAAGGAGTGGATAAGAAATCTTTGTAATACTTTTAACGAACTCCAAAAGAAGGATCCCGTTGACTGCATTTTTTCCGAAGGTTATTATGCCTACGGTCTGCAGGGCCATCATATTTTTAGTAAAGTCCCGATTGTTACCTTTGTACATAATTTTCATCTAACTCAGTTTTACAAGAACTTCAGTGAAGTGCGGAGCATCCGATCACTTGCAAGTTATGTTTTTAAAACCGTCCCACGTTTGGTCTTCAGGATGCTGAAATTTGAAATCCCGTTCTTTCAAAGTTCTCATTTCGTCATTTCTGTCTCTGAGCTGAATGCCAAATACCTTCAGAATGTATATATGATTCCGAAACACAAACTTAGTGTAATACATAACTGGGTGAACGTAGATGAGTTCAGCCCGAACTACTCTTATAAATCTGAATATAGAAGACGGTTCCATCTTTCCAAGGATACCATCGTTTTCCTACTGGTTGGTGCTCTATGGAGACCTAAAGGATTTCATGTCGCTATTAAATCTTTTATTAAATTTGTTGAGCGGTTTCCGGATGCTCTCTTGATGATCGCTGGCACTGGGGTAGACGAAGAAAGTTTGCGAAAACTCGTTGCTGAAAATAATTTGATTACGGACAGAGTTAGATTTTTAGGTTTGTGGAAACATTCCGAGCTACCATACCTTTACAATTTGGCGGATATCTTCTTAATACCGTCCATACACCCGGAAGGACATGCCTATACTTTGATTGAAGCGATGTCCTGTGGACTTCCATCAATTGCAACAAAATTGGGGGGGAACATCGAGACCATTGGCGACGCAGGAATCTTAGTCCCACCAAGGGATGAAGATGCCATGCTAAAGTCAATGATTGAATTGGCACAAGATGCCCGGAAAAGAGAGTATCTTTCTCACAACGCAAGGGAACGAGTCTTAGAATATTTTTCCGAAAAGATAGCGTCCGAAAAATTCCTGTCGCTTCTTGCCAAGATTCCTCCCGAGAAAAGGCATTAGGTCAAAGATCCCATGTTTATTGATGAATCTCTATGGATTAAGAGCAACCTGAGTCAGTTGTATTTGCCGCCCAGAAGCCGCATTCTTGACATCGGCTCATCTACTACAGACTTTCGTGCAACGCAACCCCATATAACCGAAAATGTTTATAGACCACTTAATGAAAGAGGCTTTGATATTATTCACTTTGATGCGCGGCCCGGCGATGGCATAGATATCGTAGGCGATATCGAAAATCCGGACATAATCGAGCAGATAGGAGAAAAATTCAATCTTGTGCTATGTGCCAACTTACTCGAACACGTATCTAACGTTGAAAGTACTGTAGGTAATGTAATTAACCTGGTACGCAAGGATGGCTACCTTCTATTAACCGCACCTAACAAATATCCAAGACATGATGATCCGATAGATACCATGTATCGTCCATCAGACAGAGAATTACAAGAACTGGCTTCCAGACACGCTGCCATAACGATTATTGCCTCTGAAATCTTAGACATTAGAAATCACATTTATTATTTTTATGAATCCAGGTATCCCTTTTGGGGCTACCGTAAATTCCGATTCTGGAGATATTATTTTAATCGCTTTCGATGGAAGCAGTCCTGTTTGCTCTTAAGAGTGCATTCACAATTCGATCGTTGCTTGGAAATCAGATGATTATAGATTCTGTCATTCAGCCTTATCCACGGAGTGCGTAAATTGTTAGGTTCTTCAAGCAGAAGCCTTCATCTTTGTATCTTATCAGATAGAGAAATATCCGAAGGTCCACACGACTGGGGCGGCATTCAGACTCATACCAAGAACCTTATATCCCTGTTTCTTCGAGAAGGACATGCCGTATCGCTGATTACAAGAGAAGGTGAAGAGTTAAACAACGGAGACCTGACTGTTATACCCGCAATTGACAAACGGACAGATGGAAATAATAAAATCTGGTACAGAGCCTCCGCCGACGCTTTTCTCAGACTTCATGGCAGGAAGCCCGTCGATTGCACTTTTTCAGAAGGAGAGGCGGTATGGGGCGCAATGAAATCGATACTGGAGAAAAGGATCCCTATAGTCGCATGTGTTCATAATTTGCGCTTCGGACACTTTTACGATAATTTCCAGGAGGTCGATGGACTGCGGCCGCTGGGAAGTTACACTTGCAAGTTTGTCCCCAAGCTTCTTTATGGAATGCTGACCCTTGAAATCCCCTTTCTGAAGAACTGTAAAAGGATTATCTCTGTATCGCCAACTGTTGCCCGGCGAATAGAAAGTCTGTATCATATTCCCCGTGAACGTATAACGGTCATTCACAACTGGCTGTCACCGGAAGACGGGTTCGTGTTCAATGAAGCAGCCCGCCATGAAATCAGAAAGCAATTCGGCATATCCGAAAATGATATCATCTTTATACTGGTGGGATCTCTTTGGAGGCCTAAGGGCTTTCGCGTTGTTCTGCGTGCTTTTGAGGAGGTTTTAAAAGAAGTGCCCAATTCATATCTTTTTATAGCAGGAGAAGGAGTAGATCGGGATCGATTATTCTTTGAAAATCGTTTGAAACAGTCAAAAGTTTTGACAGACCACGTCAGATTACTCGGGCTTTATCCGAGAAGCGAATTGCCTTCCCTACTCTCTGCGGCAGATACATTTATCATGTCCTCTTTAGCCAATGAGGCCTTTCCTTTCACTCTGCTTGAGGCAATGTCCATGGGGCTTCCAATCATTGCGACAGATACTCGCGCCCATAGAGAGGTGCTTGGCAATGAGGGATTTTTTGTTAAACGGAGAGACGCAAAATCTCTCACGCGAGCAATGATATCATTCGCCTCAAACCTGGCCTATAGAAAGGAAGAGGCGATTACAAACAACAAGAGAGCGAATGAATGTTTTTCTTATGAATTGGCGGCGAAAAAGATTAATGGAGTCATCAGTGACGTTATGGCACAATCCGACCAGGGAAACAATTCGAACAATAACAATTAGGCTTATCGTATGCATAGCGGCTATTCATTAGAACAGATAAAGAAGGCATATATACAAAAGAAGGAATGGGAGAAACAATTCCCCATCAACTATTTTTTTGTCCGCCCCATCTCATTTTATATTACTTACGTAATTCTGAAAATTACGACGAGGGCTGATCGAATTGCTTATTTCGGAGCCTTGTTGGGGATATGTGGATGTTTTTTTCTCGCATATTCTTTCCGATGGTCCGTCTGGCCTGGAATTATTTTTGTCGCATTATTTTCCATTTCCGACGCTGTTGACGGCAATGTGGCGAGAACCACAAACGACGAAACGCTCTGGGGAATTTATCTGGATGGCCTGATCGGTACTCTCATCGAAACAAGTTATCTCTTTTTTCTCGGAACTGGATTGTATCTTTCGGGTACCGGCATTAGCGACCCGATCATTTCATCATTTTTCCATGAACATGCTCATTATGTGCCTTTTGTCTTCGGGTCACTAATTACCATATTCAAATTATGGTCATTTTACTTCGCAAGTTCATATGAGATATTTCAGTCACGCAAAGAAGGTGTATCGCCATTTACTGAAGCACATGCAAAGAAAACAATTGGCACATCCCGATTCAGTAAACAATGGTACTTTTTAATTTTTATCAACCTTGATTCCCTGAACAATCAATTGTTGCTATTAATTATATCCGCCATTTTCAAACTGGAAATATGGTTTTTAATATTTTTCACATGTTATTTCGCAGCCAAGGCACTGCTATACCTTCTCTATTATTTCAAAAAAACAAGTAAAGCTCTCCGATGATTCCCTGCATCTGTTTTTGTAGCAGGTGTGGTCAGTTCATAAAGAAATCGTTTGCTATTAAGAACTGACTGCATTTAAGAATGTCATTTGCGTCATCAAATGTACTCATTAAGAGCCTTTGATCATATCCTGCCACACATTGGCGATTACCAATTACCCTTTCCGCATCCGGGAAGCTGGGCGCTCAACGAAGATTCATGCAAAGGTCTCGGCACTATTATGAGAACCCTCAAAGTAAAGCATGTTCTGGAATTGGGGATGTTCACATCAGGATATTATTTAAGCCTACACTGAATTATCTATGAAAGTAACGACTTCGGAAGACAATTTTGCTAGTATACGGAAATTCTCATCTCGGAGGTCGCGAAATGACAAAAGCTCAGAAAAATATCAGCAGAAAGCTTCGTGTGCTGTCCAATGCTCAGCAAATCCGGCAGACTTTTTATGAATACTGATCAGCAAGATCGATATTTTCCTCTATCTATTCGCACTATATTATCCGAGTTGTCACCTATGCCGTTTACTTTCTTTTCCGCGCACAGAAGCGGCTAGAATAAATCCATGGCATAGGATTGAATATATGGAGAACAGTGAATGAATAACATGAAATTGCATTATCGTGTCGCTATAGCAGCGGCAAAACAGTTCGATCAGTTTTTCGGAACATCGATGAAGGAAAGAGTCGGCCGCTTCTATAGATACTTTCTTAAAAAACTGTCACCAATTCGGAGGATGACTGACCCCTTATTAATTGAACTCCAATACTACCTTGCAATAAAACGGCCAAAAAATCTGAAGCTTCATTTAGGATGCGGTTGGAAACACTTTACCGGCTATATCAACGTAGACCTCTGGATTACAGATGCAACGGACATAATCTGTGACATTGCGTCGTTACCATGGCCAGATAACTCTGTAGACGTTATCGAAAGTTATCATGTCATTGAGCATATTTCGCATACAGAGATAAAGAAAACATTGAAAGAGTGGCACCGAGCACTAAGTTCTAATGGCAAACTAATTCTTGAATGTCCGAATTTTGACAGTGCTGTTCAGGAATATCTTGGAGGCAACGAAGAACGGCTGCTTAATATTTTCGGAAGACAACGGTTCGATGGTGATTCCCATCTCTACGGATATAGTCCGCAGCGACTTACAAAATTGCTTACAGAAATAGGATTCACTAATATCTGTGTGAAGGTTCCTCAAAGTTCGCAAAGTCTCGATGAACCATCTTTTCGTGTTGAATGTCAGAAAACCCTATAGAAAAAAGAAATATCCACGTCTTAATATACTCGCGTGGCATCATTTGCGGTGCTTATCGCATAATGGTAGATATTCTCAAAAATATCGACAGAAACAAGTTTCGACTTTCTGTTGCCTACAAACCGGAATATGATGATCCCAGTTCTCCTTAACTATGGTGTGGTATCGGTGTTGATGGAAAATGAGTATCGAGTGAGCGAATTTTCCGGTTCAGCAATCCGATTTGGGGCTGTTTCACCTGTTACTAGGAGCTTCTATGATTACAGAATTATTTAGACAGCCGAAATATATCCTGACAATTACAAAACTAAAACATATTTATGATGCGCTGAGAGAACCTCATCACGCTATAAAGGTATTTAAATACCACTATCGCAGAGTTTCCGAACCGGCTTTCATAGATTTTTTCTCCAAGCAATGGGGATGTTCAGATCGGGATATTATTCAAGCCTACACCGGATTAACTGATAACGCTCCTCTCTGGCAGGAAATCAAAGAGAAGCTCTCTGTTTACCCTAGCGGTTACGGCTTACAGATGACCAGGGAACTTCCCTGCCTTTATTTACTCATTAGATTGACACAGCCTGATACAGTAATAGAAACAGGAGTTTCGTCTGGCGCTTCTTCTACATATATTCTACGTTCTTTACACGATAACAATAGAGGCAGACTCTATTCCATAGACTTACCACCTGAGAATCTTCCAGAGGGTAAAGAGAGCGGTTGGATCGTGCCTCAATATCTCAGAAATAGATGGTCATTGCACATTGGCGATTCAAAGGAACTTTTGGAGCCACTATTGGATAGCGTTGGAGAAATTGACTGTTTCATGCACGATAGCCTTCATACCTATGAGCACATGTTGTGGGAATTTAGAACGGTATGGAAACACTTGAGATCAGGAGGGCTCCTTCTGTCTCATGATGTCGGCGCCAATGACGCATTTCTTGATTTTATGCAGGAAAAATGCATTCCATGGTCAAAATATCGTGTTGTTCATGTGCTCGGCGGATTCATAAAACCCAATGACCGGAAAAGGGATTGAGATTAATAGTTAATTTGCCAGACTAAAATAGCTCTTGAAAATGAAACCAATCAACATATTAATGCTTTCAGCATCATTAAGTTTGACGGGCACTCACCGCATTCTACATGATTTAGTTTCGGGACTCGATCATCAAAAGTTTAACATTTCGATTGCATTCAAACCTGAATTCTCGGGACCAGGTAACGATCTTTTGGCATCTTTTAGTGATCAAGGCTTTTCAGTATATGCACTAGGAGGCCAGAAACTTTTTGGCATGCAAGGATTTCTGCAGCTTTATCAGGTCATTCGTAGAAACAAAATAGACATTATTCATTGCTGGGATGACCTAGTTATTATAGCACGATTTTTGAAGTTATTCACTCGTTGCCATGTTATTGAAAGTCACGGTAACCCCGTTATGTCTAAGGGGTCTCTATCTTACTACTTGCTCAATAAACTTTCATCTATCCTATTGGATGGTGTTATATTTCAGTCGGAAGGGATAATGAAAAGTTATGAAAATACAAAAGTGATTTTTCTAAAAAGAATAAAGAAGTCTGTCATCCATAATTGCATAAACGCCAAAACGATTAATAAGACAACCTATAACAGGAGCGAGATAAAAAAGAGATTTGGTGTGGATGACAGAACAATAGTCTTGACAAATATTGGTTACTTTAATGAACAAAAGGCACAAGAATTATTAATCCAATCGATAAAGATAGTGGTCGACAGAATTCTACAAGTCAAATTAATTATAGTAGGATGGGGACCTTTGGAAAACAAATTGCGCGAATTGGTGAAGACACTCAAAATCGAGGACAACGTAATATTTGCAGGCAAGCGTCAACATGAAGAAGTTTTTGAAATATTATCAATCACCGATCTATTTGTCCTTTCTTCACTATGGGAGGGATTCGGCTTAGTGATTGGAGAAGCTATGGCCATGGGGAAACCGGTTGTTGCAACAGAAACCGACGGGAGCCAAGTTCTTGTCGTTGAAAATGAAACGGGGCTATTAGTTCCGCCAGGCGATCCTCGTGCCCTTGCCGCGGCCATTATTTCGCTAATCCGTGACCCGGAACGAAGAGCCAAGATGGGTGAACTCGGTAGAATCAGGGTTACTACTCTTTTCTCACCGGAGAAGTTTATTCAGGCACATGAATCCTTCTATACTAAAATCCTCAATCGAGGCACAGATAAAAATGGAACCAAATAAAGAAACATATGAGAATAAGGGTATAGTTAAGGTATACAAGAATGCCCTCTATTTGGACAGAGCGGAACTTGTATTATTATGTAAATTAGACGACAAATTAAAATCAATGAGAATGTTAGACATAGGCGTAGGTGGAGGAAGAACAACTTGTTTCTTTGCCAGTCGCGTGGCCAGCTATACGGGCATAGATTATTCTGAAAGCATGATCAAAGCATGCAAGGAAAGATTTCCCAAAGAAAAGTTCCTGATATGTGACGTTAGAAATATGGATGTATTTGACGATAACTCTTTTGATTTGGTATTATTTAGTTTTAACGGGCTTGATTACCTTCCCCATGAAGACAGGCTCAAAGCCTTAAAAGAGATAAAACGCGTCTGTAGGCAGGAAGGGATATTCTTTTTTTCCAGCCACAACCTGAAGCATATAGATGAGGCATTTAGATTTAAGTGGTCAATAAGCTTAATTTTAACATTGTCAAATATCAGGAAGTATATACTTTTGAGAATGAAAAATAATAAAAAAAGATTAATGAACATGAAATATGCCATTGTAATTGACGGCACGCATAACTTCAAAATAGCCACTCACTATATCTTGGCTGATGAGCAGGTTAATCAATTATCAGATCTTGGATTTAAAAATATAAAAATATTTTCATCAATTCACGGCTTAGAGATGGAAAACAATTTTTATAACACAAAAGAGCCGTGGCTTTACTATTTATGCACGAAATAGAATTTATACATTATTACCCCTGCAATTAAACACGCCAATTGTCATGCCGGACTTGAGCCGGCATCCAGAATCTTAGCTGGATTCCCGATTTCTCGGGAATGACAGGATTGATATAATTATTTGCCGGACTAATAATTCTCCCTCCTCTCCCCCAATATTAATTGAAGACAAATGGTATTTAATCTTCCCTCCACATCAATATTCATCCCCACATATAATGATCAATCTGATTTGCTTCCTTGTTTGGAATCAATCCGGCGTACGGATTATCCGAAGGAAAAAATTGAAATTGTAATCTGGGATAATGCATCCACGGATAACACCGTAAAGATGGTTCGAGATCAATTTGCTGAAATGAAAGAGGAAGGATGGTTAGGACTGTCACTGATTCAGAACGATAAAAACGAAGGCAGCTATATACCCTATAACCTGGTGTTTTCCAGGCTTTCACAGCAAACGCAATATATTTTGGGAATGGATGCCGATATAGAATTGTCTCGGGACACACTGACAAATCTCATTCAATCCGCGCAAGACGAAGACGCGGGCGTCGTGGGCGCACGCTCGGTCTTTTTCGATAATCCGGAATCTACTGCGCATGGTGCCGGTTTTGTCAATCGTTGGACGGCCTCTTACGGTGAGGAAGACGCAAGGGAACGAATCAAATGTGATTACGTCATCGGGTGCTGTTGGCTGCTGAAAAAGAGCGTGTTTGATAAAGTGGGCGGATTCGATCCTCAATACTATATCAATCACTGGGAAGTTGATTACTGTTTACAAGTTCGCGACGAGGGGCATAACATAATCTACGAACCGAAGGCAGTAGCCAAACACAAGATAGCCCCCACCGGTACGATTAATAAGACGAGGCTGTACTATCTCTACCGAAATAAGATCATCCTGATAAAGAAGCTCTTCCCTATTCCTCAGCGATGGATTGCTTTGAGTTACCTCTTGATCTTTTCATTACCTAACAGCATATTCATGGCCATTACTCGAAATAGAGGAGTCAACTCCGAGGAATTAAGATTCATCTGCAAGTCATTTGTAGATGGTTTTCGGAATATCACAGGCAAGACAGTATAAATGCGGATTAAACTACTCTTTGCCATAGACAACCTGGAATTTGGTGGTGGAGAAAGGGTTTTCGCCCAGATCATCAACGGATTGTCTCCAGAAAACTACGAACTTTGCCTCGTTTCTAACCCAGGCAGAGAGCTATACCAGTCTCTGATTAACAAAGAAGTTTGCTGCATTCCTTTAGACTTTTCAAAAAGAGCTAACCCCGCACTAATCTTTAAACTAACCAAAATTATTAAAGACAAGAAAATTGATATCGTCCATGGTCAGGGCGCGAGAGCAGAATTTTACGCTCGGATTGCCGCCAGGCTTGCGGGAGGAACAAAATATGTGTCCACCATCGCCATGCCTGTTGAGGGGTATGATGTCGGACTATTGAGAAAATCAATTTATTTCGTATTGGACAGAGCAACGGACAAATATGTTGATAGATTCATTGTTGTATCTGATGTTCTAAGAAACGCATTGATTACTAAACGCCACATCCCATCTGAAAGGGTTACAAAGATTTACAATGGTATTGAAATCGACCATTATGATCCCAAAACTACAACCTCGCGTATCAGAATTAGGGACGGACTCGGTGTGAACAAAGATGATATTCTGCTGGGAGCACTTGGCAGAATGGTGTGGCAAAAAGGATTCGAATTCCTGATTAAGTGCATTCAAGATGTTGTGAAAGCCCATGGAGAAATTAAGGTCATAATAGTTGGAGAGGGACTGTTGAAAAAAGATCTGGAAAACCTTTGTCGACAATTGAAGGTCGAAGATAAAACTATATTCGCAGGGTTTAGAAGTGACATAAAAGAAATCCTTTCTGCTGTCGATATCGTGGTGATTCCATCTCTCTTAGAAGGATTCCCAATGCTTACTTTAGAGGCCATGGCCATGGCAAAGCCTATCGTAGCTACCCGGATTGATGGGATAACAGAGCAGATAACAGATGGAGTGGAAGGAATCCTTGTCCCGCCTAGAGAACCGATTGCTCTTGCTGACGCAATAAATAAAGTAATTGAAAATAAGGAATTTGCCCGTTCTTTAGGATTGGCGGCAAGGAAAAAAGTGGAGAAAGAATTTACGGTCGAAAAAATGATCGACGAAACTGTAAATGTGTATCACTCATTACTTGATTAATGGATACATTCAAATCATCTAAAGAATCATGCCCATATTGCCATTCTGTGGCCGAATTCGATTTTAGTGTTCATGAAAGACAGTACTTTCATTGTAAGGACTGTGATCTCATGTTTCAAGACATACGAGGAGAGCGCAATGAGAAAGAGCAGATACTGTATATTCAGGACTGGTATTTCTCAGAATGTGCCGGGGATCAATTGTCTGGATCTCGTAACGTGATATATTCTCACGTTTTGGACCTTATCGAGAGTGAGATCGGTGTTGGCAAAGTTCTGGACGTCGGATGCGGCTGCGGTTTCTTTTTGAAAGAGGCCAGGAATCGCGGTTGGGATATAATGGGCATTGATCCTTCAAAAGAATCCATAGACTACTCCGAAAGGTTATTAGGCACGACTTTTACTTGTATGGGAACTTTAAAAGATTTATCACAAGAAAATAAATTTGACGTGGTCACGATGATTGATTCAACAGGCTTCTCTTCAGAACCATGGGCGGATATTGAGAAAGCCAGGACTTTACTTAAAGAGGGAGGCTTACTCTATCTTCGATTTTCCAATGGTGTTTTTCATTCCGCTCTTTTCAAGATGTCCATAAAATTCAAGATCGATTACTTTATAAATAATTTTCTTGTATGTCATAGGTATACTTTAACCCCCAGCTTCATCAGAAGGGTGTTAAGTGATTATGGTTTCTCAATGGTCGTTATACAAAATGCCAGGTTTTCCGAAGAGGGATTCATTAATCGCCTCTTAAAAAAAGCAGTTAGTATAACTCTTAACTCATTGTACTTTATCAGCCGCGGGAGGATTATTATTGGTCCTTCACTGGAAGTAATTGCGCGCAAAGCTTAGGATAGCATTTCATTATCAAGGTGTCATATCGAACGAATGATGGTGAAAGAGGACATTGAATGAAAGAAAAGATCCTGGAATGGTTAGTATGTCCATCTTGCGGCCATGAACTTCAAATGGAGATTGATGTTCAAGACCAGGCAGAGATTATCGAAGGCAAACTAAAATGCACCTGTTCCGAAATATTCCCTATCATAAAAGGTATACCCAGATTACTCTTGGGATCATTACGAAACGATTTGTCATTACAATATGGAGATTATTTTGAACGCTATCCGGAGACATTGGATGCAAATGAAAAATCTACAGTGGATACGTTAGTATCTAAAAAACAAATCACAATGAATCGTTTTAGCTATGAGTGGACATACTTTTCCGATTATGCGTGTGACAACTTCTCATCTTTTATCCAACCCCTTGACAAAGATTTTTTTAATGGAAAACTCGGGCTTGATGTTGGATGCGGTGCAGGCCGGCATGCGAGCGCAGCCAGTCAGAAAGGTGCTGAAATTATTGCTATCGACATTTCACAGGCAGTCGATGCAGCCTACCAAAACAACAAAGATAATGAGAATGTCCATGTTGTCCAGGCGGATATTTATAATCTGCCTTTCAGACTTAATACATTTCAGTTTATTTACAGTTTAGGAGTCCTGCAACATCTTCCTGAGCCCGAACGCGGTTATCTTACTTTAATACCGTTCTTGAAGGATGGCGGCGCTTTGTTCATCTGGGTTTACGCGTATACACTGCGGAAGGTTGCCTTGGAATTATTGCGGGCACTTTCTCAGCGGCTCTCGAACGAAAATATCAGACGCATGGCATACCTTTGCAATCTCCTTGATTACGGCATTTTTGTAAACCTTTACCGATTACTTGCGCATTCGGCGCTTTCCAGCAGACTGGCGGAGCGCTCCTTTCCTCAGCGGTTCAAAGAGTATGCCGCGTATGGGTACCGCGTCGCGTATGCAGACTGGTTCGACCGATTATCGGCACCCATCACAAACTATTATAAGAAAGAGGAACTCCTTCAATGGTTGGCGAGGAGCGGGTTACACAATACGAAGCTTCTTCCCGTCGACGATTCATGGTGGTGGCTTTATGGAGAGAGCGGAAGGATGTCGCCATGAAGATATTAATTGTTGCTTTAGACTTCCCTCCGAGCACAGGTGGAATCAGCACATATACAAAAGAGACAGCTGCCAGTCTCAGCAAAATTGTCGATGTAACCGTTCTCGCTCCCGGCGTCTCTGATCCAAACAATATTGATCAAAACTTTCCATATCCAATCAAGAGAACACTTGCATTTCCTATATTGAGATACTTGTCCTTTTTTGTATTCCTACCTTGGTTAGTTGGGCGATATAAGTTTGATGCAGTTTTGCACACTGTTTGGCCTACTGCTCTGATTAGTCATTTGTTTTATTTGTTTATTCCAGTGCCTTACTTTGTCAGTATTCATGCCTCTGAAATCCTTGATGATCAGATGTCCTGGAAACGGCGACTGAAAGGTTTTATGCGCTCATGGAAAATAGCTGCCTTACACAAAGCTAAGGGTATTTTTCCGGTCAGTCGCTACAGTTCAAATATTGCCTCTTCATTTGGTGTAAATATGGATCGCATAAAAGTCATACCAAATGGCGTTAATACAGAAATTTTCAAACCTGCAATCAAAAATAAACCAAAGGGACACACCCCCACACTCCTTACAGTTGCGCGCCTAGATTTGCATAAGGGCCATGATCGTGTACTTGAAGCCTTAGCCTTATTAAAAAAAGAAGGGGTCGTGCCAAACTATGTTATCGTGGGGACGGGTGATGAAGAAGCACGGTTACGCAAAATGGTTTTCGAGCTCGGATTAGAAAGCCAAGTATCCTTTGTCGGTTATGTTCCGAGCACAGATTTGCCTGCCTGGTATTCTAAGAGCGATATATTTGTCATGGCAAGCCGTGAAATAAAGGATCGTCTGGATTTGATAGAAGGTTTTGGAATCTCTTTTCTCGAAGCCAGCGCAAGTGGGTTGCCGGTTGTAGCTGGAAATTCGGGTGGTGTTTCCGATGCTGTGATGGATAATAAGACTGGCTTCTTGGTTAACCCGAACGACCCGTCAGATATTGCACGTGCAATAAAGAAGATAATTACCAATCCTGCTCTTGCAGAAGATCTCGGACGGTCTGGTCGTCAGTGGACTGAGACAGAGATGAACTGGGATAAAGTTGCTATACGTTTATATGGGGCAATTCAAATATTGATGTCTTCATAGAATTTCCCGAATATCTATTTAACACAAAAAGCCTACTCCAAAATCATCAAGAAATAATTGAATGAAAGAGATACCTGTTCTGCTCTATCATTATGTTGGAAATTACCCGGCGGAAATGATGGAAGACGGCCTATCGCCTGAAACCTTTGCGTTTCAGATGAACTTTCTTTCTGAAAACGGCTACAGCGCCGTTGCGCTTGACCGGGCAGTGGATCACCTGACAGGAAAAATAAAATTGCCTCCCAGATCGCTGGCAATCACAATTGACGGAGGCTATCAAGACGCTCTCACCAACGCGTTGCCCGTCTTGAAGAAGCATCAATTCCCAGCAACATTATTTATTGCCCCCGAGTTTATAGGTAGAGCGCAATTAATTAATGGGCAGCCTATCCAATGCCTGAATTGGAATGGAGTTGAGGAAATTATTAGTTGTGGTTATGAAACGGGTCTTTTGGCATACGAGGGCAGAGCCATCAGAGCTCAAAATGATGAAGAATCCATTAGGAGAAGCATTTTAAAGTCATTGGAGCTTCTTAAACGCAGTTCTAATGTGCAAGTCAGGTATTGCGCATTCAAAGAAGGTGTTCCTCAAGAATCATTATGGAATTTTTTGCAAGAACTTGGTTTTCAAGCGGTCTTCACTCAATGCCCCACGAATCAAGCACCGACGCCTGCCGGCATAGGCCGGATACAGATCGACGACGATGATCACAATATCTTTCTTACGAAAATATCAGACACATACCTCTTCTTCAAAGATAAGCCCTCCTAGAAGTATATTCGCAGGTACAAGCTCGATCAATTAGCCCACCATATTTCACAATTATTGAACTATTTCATAACAAGTTGAGATAGTCCCCGACTACACACAAAAACTTAACTGCACAACACTTATCTAATATACGCATATTTCTCGACTTACATATTTCTTTAGCCACATGTTAATGCAGATCAAATCCAGTTTTCGTTTGCACAATAGCTACATATACTGCAACGCTATGAGAATATATAATCAAACGGATAAATGTCTGATAGCTATTCTTTTTACAGCTTTGGTCTTACGTTTGACAGCCATATCCTTTGAAATGCCTTACATTTATCTAAACACCGACGAGGATAAGGTTATAGTAAATGCGCTTCGCATGGGAGCTGATGGAAGCCTTAATCCAAAAATGTTTTTATACCCCAGCCTTTATCTTTATGTCGCATTGTCTGAATTTCTTGCTTATTACTTCTTGGGAACAATTACGGGTACCTTTCACTCTGCTCAGGATTTTGCATATTCCTACTTTCGGGATCCAACTATCTTTTTTGTGATGGTGCGCGTCACATCTGCCCTACTCGGTACGGCTACCGTTTATGTTACTTTCAGATTGGGAAAACTCATACTAAACAGGCAGGTTGCACTGGTCTCTGCCTGTATTCTTTCCTTCTGTTGGCTTCATGTATTCTATTCACATCAGGCAATTGTTGATGTTCCTGCTACATTTTTCACTTCTCTGGCCATATTATTTTCACTCATGTTTTATAGGTCTCCAAATTTACGTTATGCAACACTCACTGGAATCATGATTGGACTGGCTACCGGGACCAAGTACCCGGCTGGCGCCGTCGTCGTATCGGGCTTCTCAGCATGCCTTCTAACCAGTCTTCCCACAGCAAAACGGCTTCAATGGATTATTTACATTTCGATATTGTCACTTCTGACTTTCGTTATGACCACCCCATATTGCATCATTGACTTTCCTACATTTCTCATTTTCATCAAAGTGATAATTTTTCTTCATGGTGGAACGGATATATTGATGACACATTTTTTGAAGACGCACGGATTGTCGTATTACTTGTTTATTACAATTCCCAATGCTATCGGATGGATCCCCTTGCTTATATCTTTTATTGGATATTTATATTTACTAACGAAGCACACCCACACCGCCATTATTACTGGATCACATGTCTTTCTCCTGATGACCGTAATGGGAAGTTCCACATTATTTTACGATAGATTCATATTGCCTATCATGCCTCTGATTGCGCTGTTTTGCGGAGTTGGAGTGGTTTTCATTATTAGTCAACTATTACGCATTATTCACAAGACGTATATCGTCCTTGCAATAATAATTGTTTTTATTCCGATAGTTTTAACTACATTGGTAGGAGATATACAACTCTCTCAAACAGACACCCGAGTAATAGTAAAGCAATGGATCGAAGAAAATATACCCACAGGGGCCAAGATATTCTCAGAAGCTCATGGTCCTCAACTTCATCTTAACCATGAAGCGGCCAAAGCCTATCTGGCAGTAGCCAATGAATCATCTGGAGAACGAGGTCAAGGTCGGACATATAAATATATCCTTGATCATCCTGAACATCCTCAGAGTTATTATCTTCTCTCACGGGGGTCTCGTGATACTCCCGCTCCATTGGACTACTATGTCAATGATGGCTACCGTTACTTTATTTTGGTCAGTACCGTGTTTGTGCCTTTTATGAATGATCCTTTTATATCTCCTCCGCACACTCTATTTTACGACTCCATTAAAAAAAG
The DNA here is from genome assembly GCA_903893135.1 of uncultured Syntrophaceae bacterium. Classification (GTDB taxonomy): domain Bacteria; phylum Desulfobacterota; class Syntrophia; order Syntrophales; family UBA2185; genus Fen-1135. The sequence continues at coordinate 26,260 of CAITLA010000273.1, forward strand.
ATGTCGCCTTATCAAAGAAGTTGATAAACAGACATTTGATAAGTCGCAGAATGCAGAAGACATTAACAATTTACTCATTCGTTTATTCGGCCGATATGGTCCGAGAATTCTGGTCTATGAACTTAACACTCCTTCATGACTCTCCAGTAACCTAACAAAGAGTGATAATAATAGAGCTTGTGGGATCCATTCGTATGCATATTTATTCCAACCTACAACGATTGCGATGATCTTGATGGCCCCATTTGATAGCATTCACACACCAAAATTTCATAAAGTTACTCAGATCTATCGAAAACGCCCAGTGATTTTGCAAGATCGGGGTTTTTTGATAATTTGTTATCTTCTCAAAGAATAAGTGTAAACCCATGTGCGGGATCTGCGGCAAACTGACAACAGATGGTAAACCTGTAGACGAAGGCATGCTTCGAAAGATGTGTTCCGTCCTGTCGCACCGTGGGCCTGATGATGAGGGTGTGTACATAGGCGCTAAGCATGCATCTATCAGTTCACACGTGAATATCGGTCTGGGACACAGAAGACTCAGCATCATCGATCTGTCCGAGGCAGGCAGGCAGCCCATGTCCAATGAGGACAAAACTGTCCGGATGGTCTTCAACGGTGAAATCTACAATTTTCAACCGTTAAGGGCTGAACTTGAGAGCAAGGGCCATCGATTTTATTCACACACGGATACGGAGGCAATCATCCACCTCTATGAGGAAGAAGGAATCGACGCAGTGAAAAGGCTTGTCGGGATGTTTGCCTTTGCCCTCTGGGACGAAAGAAAACAAGCACTCATCCTGTGCAGGGATCATATTGGCATCAAACCTCTCGTCTATTCATGGGACGGGAATGCCCTCGTTTTTGCCTCAGAGATTAAAGGGGTTCTCCAGGATCCGGACGTGAAAAGGGAGATGGACTGGGATGCCCTGAGTCTTTATCTGACATTCAATTATGTCCCGGCGCCCTATACGATTTTCAAGAGCGTAAGAAAACTAAAACCCGGCCACATTCTCATTTTTCAAAATGGGGAAGTACGGGAAGAAGCCTACTGGAATATCCAGCCGAATCTCCACAAAAAAAGCGTTGAAGAAAATTTCGCTGCCCAAAAGCATGAGCTATTTAGAACATTGGAAGAGGCGGTCAGCATGCAGATGATCGCCGATGTACCCCTGGGCGCATTTCTGAGCGGCGGCATCGATTCGAGCATTATCGTGGGGCTCATGGCCAGGAATTCCAGCCAGCCGGTAAAGACATACACCATCGGCTACAAGGATATGCCCCTGTTTGACGAAACTGATTACGCCAGGGATGTCGCACTGTTCAACCGGACGGACCACCACGAGATAAAGCTCGATGCCAGAGATATTATGGAAGCCATCCCGCAGGTGCTTGCTTCGTTCGATGAACCCTTCGGTGATTCTTCCGCAGTTCCCACCTTTGTCGTATCAAGAGAAACGAGAAAAGGGGTTAAGGTTGCCCTTTCCGGCGACGGCGGCGATGAGCTTTTTGCGGGCTATAGAATGTATAAGGGTGAAGATTTGTACAGCAGATATCGCTTGATTCCTTCATTCATTAGAAAAAATCTCATAGAACCTTTTCTGATGTCTCTATCCGACTCGCGCGATGAAAACTTTTCCGAATATATCAGAAGGTCAAAGAAATTCATCAGGGGCGCAAAGGATACATTCGCGGAGCGCTTCTTCACCTGGAATGAAATCTTCAACGGAGATCTGAGAAAAGAGATTCTCAGTGGTTCCAAAACCGTGGACAAGGAACTCGGCATAAAGTTGATGGCATCGAGATTGAACGAGTTGCAGGATGATCACATAAACAGAATGCTTTATGCCGATCTCAAGGAATCCCTGCCCGGCGACATGCTGAAGAAGGTGGATGCCATGAGCATGTTTCATTCTCTCGAAGTTCGTGTTCCCATCTTAGACCACAGGGTATGTGAACTGGCCTTTTCCATGAGAGGAGACTGGAAACTTCGAAACGGCAAGAGCAAATATGTCTTAGTGGAAACCTTTAAAGATATCCTGCCCCCTTCCCTGCACAACCGGCCCAAATGGGGATTCGAGATGCCTATCAGCAAATGGCTCAAGACGGACTTGAGATATCTGATCGAAGAATATCTGTCAAAGGACGTTATTACGCGGCAGGGCATCTTCAATTACGCTGTCATCCAGGACCGTATAAACAATCTGATGTCAAACAAGGTTGATACATCGTGGCAGATATGGAACCTCATCGTCTTCCAGGTCTGGTATGGGCAGTATGGGAAATATTAAGGTCATACACGTTATCACCCGCTTCGATAAGGGCGGAGCTGCTGAAAATACCTTTCTGACTGTAACTGGCCTCGACAAAAACAGATATGAGGTCATCCTGATCAGAGGCCTTTCACATGAATCCAATATGGGGCCCTCAGAAACCAGAGCTGTAGAAAGTAGCCTGGAAGAAGCCGGCAAGAACGGGGTTAGAATATTAACGTTTCCCGAACTCGTGAGAAGAATAGATCCATTTAATGATTTTAAGACCATTCTCAAGTTAATAAGAATTTTCAGAGAGGAGCGGCCGCATATCGTCCACACTCACACATCCAAGGCAGGCATCCTTGGCAGATGGGCGGCTCGCCTGACAGCAGTTCCCATAATCATTCATACACCCCACGGGCATGTGTTCTGGGGCTATTTCAGCAAATGGAAAGCGGCAGTATACATTTTATTGGAAAGACTGACGGCAATCATTACAGATAGAATCATTATACTGACGGAACAAGAAAAGAAGGATCATCTCCGGTACCATATCGCTGATGGAAACAAATTTACAGTCATTCATAGTGGCGTTGACCTGAGCAAATTTACTGACACTCGAGTAAATGTCGCCGAAATGAAGAACAAATTGGGGATAGCACAAGAGGCATTTGTCGTCGGAACAGTCGGCAGACTGACTCCCGTCAAGGGACATAAATATCTAATCGAGGCAGCAGCAAAGATTCTTCGTAAAATACCTGAGATAGTTTTCGTATTTTTAGGTGACGGCGAACTCATGAATGAACTGAAAACGCAGGCCGCATCAGCAGGTATTAGCAACAAAGTGACATTCTTAGGCTGGGTTCCGAATGTCGCGGAATTTATGTCCACCTTTGATATTTTCGTTCTTCCCTCCCTGAACGAAGGAATGGGAAAAGTTCTTGTAGAGGCGATGGCCATTGGCAAACCGATCATCGCCAGTGACGTCGGAGGCATTTCAGATCTCGTCACTGACGGCAAGAACGGATTGCTCGTCCCTCCCATGAATTCAGATGCCCTTGCCAACGGTATCGAAGCGCTTCTTGAAAATTCCCAGACGAGAATGAATATGTGTGAAGAAGGAATGAAGTTCTCGCAAGAATACGATGTGAACTCAATGGTAAGTAAAATAGATTGCTTATACCTTCAATTACTCTCATTGAAACACTGACCGAGTCTTTATTTTCGATTCTGTGTTCATAATATGACAAACAAAAGACTGATTCTGGCAATTTTCCTGGCAGGAGCTTTGTGGAGGGTTTTTCTCTTCGTCGGGTTGTGCAACTACGACGATTTCGCTTATACCAACATAGCACTGGATATGCTTGACGGGCGATTTCATTTCCTGACGGCGGACAATCGCTATGCGTGGCGTTTCCTTCTCACGGCACCTACGGCTTTGGCATTTTTGTTCTGTGGTGCGCGGGAGTGGTCGGCCATATTCTTTCCTTTCTTTTGCTCTTTGGGAAACATCATCGTTGTGTGGCTGATCGGCCGCGAGCTCTTCAACGAAAATGTGGGTCTTCTCGCGGCGGCGCTGGCTGCCGTTTTCCCCAACAGTGTCGTCTACGGCACCATGCTGTTCCCCGAGGAGATCCTGTCATTCTTTGCCGGTATGGCTTTTCTTTTTTTTCTTTGGACAGAATCAGAACGAATAAAACCTGTGCACGGTTATTTACTGGCCGGTGTTTTCATTGCCTTTGCCTTTGCCGCCCGCGAGACTGGCGCTTTTCTGATGCCTCTTTTTTTTCTAATGAGCAAAAGAAAAAAGTCGCTTCCTATTTCATTACTATTCCTGCCCATGATAGTCTATTTCTCAGTCGAAATGATAGTAAGTTTGTGGGCGACGGGTGATCCCTTGCACCATTATTCCCAACTGCAGCAAACCTTTCAAATTCTATTTGCTGAGCATCAACAAACTTACGCCGCAGATACCTATATTGTGAGCCTCTTCGGCGGAAATTTATATGGATTGGCCCACTTTGGGCTTTATTACCCGTTTTTTGTTTTGTCCGTTTTTTATCTGACATTGAAAAAGAAAATCGCGCCAGCCAAGCCACTCCTCCTCTGGATGGCCGTTTATTTTCTCTATTATCAATTCGGAAGTACCAGCATAACCCATTATGTGCCCCTCGCTAAGGTGCTACGATTCATTTCTATTTTGACGATGCCCCTTCTTTTGATTTTATCGTACTCTTTTCTTGAGATTTATGCCGCCGGGCGATGGAGAAAAGCCGTTTTCGTCGTGATTTTGGCCGTTATTATGGCAACGTCCCTGATTGGTGCAGTTAAAGCGTCTGCGAAACATAGGCAATATTTTCAAGAAGAAGGTGGCGTGGAGAAATATTACCGGATCGTTAACGATATTGAAACCAAACGGCCGAGACGTGTTATAACGGCCGCACGCATCGAAAAATATCGGTTAAGTTACTTCTGGGCCGCTTCACACGGAAGGGAAACACGACCGGAAATTGCCTACGCCGGTGAGCGGTCCGCACTGCAGAATGGCCGTGAGTAATGCTCCTGCGATGGAGAGTAGGCAGCGTTGACTTTGTCGACCTTCTTTGATATCGTTCGCAGCATATCATCGCTTGTTCGAAACACCTTATAAATTAAATAGGTATATATATGAAACTTTCGGTTGTGATTCCTTGTTATAATGAAGCCGGCACCATCGAACAAATTATTGACGCTGTTCTGCGTTCTCGTTATCCCGATAAAGAAATCATTATCGTAGATGACTTTTCCACCGATGGGACGAGAGCAATCCTCAAAGACAGGATAGAAGCAAAGGTCAGCCGGATCATCTACCAACCCTCTAACAAGGGGAAGGGTGCTGCGTTGAGAGAAGGGATTCGCGAAGCGACAGGAGACATCGTGATCATTCAGGATGCTGACCTAGAATATGATCCTTCTGAATATCCCAAAGTAATCCAGCCCATCGTTGAAGACAAAGCTGATGTAGTCTACGGTTCCCGCTTTGCGGGGGGTGAACCCCATCGCGTTGTCTATTTCTGGCACCAGATAGGTAACAGCCTGATCACCCTCATTTCCAACATGTTCACCAACCTCACTTTTACAGATATTGAAACATGCATGAAGGCCTTCCGGCGAGAGCTTATCCAGTCGATCACAATTGAAGAAGATCGTTTTGGGGTCGAACCGGAAATCACGGCCAAGATAGCGAAAATCAGATGCCGGATCTATGAAGTAGGTATCTCCTATTATGGCAGAACCTATAATGAGGGGAAAAAGATCACTTGGAAAGATGGTTTTCGGGCACTATACTGCATCGTCAAATATAATGTCTTGAGATGAAAGAACCCTTTCTGGAACCCATCCTGCGAAGAATGAGGGTAAAAATAGTGCTACCGACGATTCAACGGTATCCTGATTGCCAGCTTCTGGATGTCGGCTGCGGGTGGGATTACCGCTTGCTGAAAACAGTAGAGCCCTTTATTGGCAGAGGCGTCGGCATAGATTTTAAGGTCCAGGAGATGGAAAGCACGAAAATAAAAACGGTACGGATGCGCATGACAGATCAACTGCCCTTTGAATCAGAGTCATTCGACATCGTCACCATGCTGGCTGTTCTTGAACACCTCTCAGATCCGCTTCGTATGATGTCTGAAACGGAGCGGGTTTTAAAGAAAGAAGGTCGACTCGTGCTGACCGTTCCCAGTAAGATTGCCAAACCGGTGCTGGAATTCCTGGCTTATCGCCTCCATATCGTCAGTGAGGTTGAGATGAAAGACCATAAGCAATATTTCAATCACAATGATCTGAGGAAACTTTTATGTCAATCCGGAATGACCATAGAGCAACACCGATATTTCCAGATGGGCATGAACAATTATTGTGTTGCCATGAAGAAAACCCCAACGGACCGCAAACTATGAAAAGTAATAAAAGACTTGAGATTCCTATTTATTAATCCCAACCGGTATATTGCAAGAGACAACATATGGGGTGTGGTCAACTCCATCACCCCCCCTTTAGGGCTTGCCATCTTAGCTGCCGTTCTTGAAACAAATGGCCACGAAGCGGAAATCGTGGATGCATACGCCGAGAATTTTTCCTCTGAGCAAATCGTCTTCGCAATAACTCCAGATACGGAGGTGATCGGCATTACATCAACTACGCCAGAGGTCGACAGCGCCATCGCACTCGCACACACAATCCGAAACCGCTATCCTGATAAAAAAATCCTCATGGGCGGTGTTCATCCGACCATTTTTCATAAGCGCCTCGTTGAGGACAATGTCTGCGATATGGTGATCCGGGGTGAGGCTGAAAAAGCGATCCTCCGCCTTGCCGAGCAGCAACCGATGAAGGATATTCCGAATCTGACCTGGAAAGCGGAGGATGGGGAAGTTGTCGTCAATCCGGAAGCGGATGAATTTGTGCAGTTGGATGATCTTCCCATGCCCGCCTATCATAAGCTTCCCATGGGGAAATACCGCTCCGCAATTGGTGCGGCCATTCGACATCCCTCCGTTGGCATGATCACCTCACGGGGATGCCCGGGAAAATGTACGTTCTGCTACTCTGGCATGTTCGGCCGAAAAACTCGTTTCCTCTCTGCGTTTAATGTTTATCAACAGATTTTATTTCTGAAATCCCGCTATGGAATCCGGGAAATCTCCTTTTACGACGATACTTTTACCGCAAATAAGAAACGGGTTGAACAGTTATGCAATCTGCTGCTTTCCAATCGGCTGGATGTTTCCTGGTCATGTTTCGCCCGGGTCGATACGGTTAAGCCCGAGATTCTCAAACTAATGAAAAAGGCAGGTTGCCATCAGATCATGTACGGTTTCGAAACGATAGACGAGAATGTACTGAAAGCGGTGAACAAACGCGTTAAGACATCACAATATGCCGACGTGGTTGCCTGGACAAGAAATGCAAACATAGATATTCGTGGCGCATTCATGCTCGGCAGTCCGGAGGAAACGGAAGACAGCATGAGGGCAACCATCGAATATTCAAAAAAAATCGGCATTCAGTATGCCATCTTCAATATCACAACGCCTTTTCCTGGAACGGCGCTATTTGCCTGGGCTGAGGAAAATGGATTCCTCAGGCATACGCGCTGGCAGGAATACGACTTATCTCATGCCATTCTGAATCTTCCGACTGTCTCGCCGGAAGCCGTGGAGGTCTCTTATAGAGCTGCCTACAAGGAGTTCTATTTTAGAGGCTCCTACATTCTGTCACATCTGTTGTCGTTGAAAACATGGGACAGCGTAAGGATACATGTCGAAGCAGCCAGAAACATTTTCATGAACATCGTGAGGGGTCAATAATATGGTTGGTACGATATATGCGATCACATGGTGCAGGTTTCCCTTCAAAGACGGTTGTGGGTTATGAACTTTGGGCTAAATGCTAACTCAAAAAATAAAATGGAAAGGTGGCTTCAGAGCCATTTATTGCATAATTAAATATGCGTTATTTAAAGCAAAATAGGATGGAAACCATATAATTAGTATTGGGCAAATCACGAAAGAGAAGGTCGAAAGCATGAAAATTGAGACACTCAAAAAAATGCCTACAATTTATAACCTAACCGTCGAAAAACCCAAGCTGTTAGCTCACATATTTCTCCTTGGCATGTGTGCATTGATCCAGTATTCCTTGTGACCTGCCCCGTTGTATAAAGAGGATGTTTAAAGTGCCGGTGTCCCGGAATAGTTTGATATTCGAAATGAAGGGAAAACTTCGCGCATTTGTCCCTATTGTTATTATTTCGGCGGGGATTTTGTTCTATTTTTACTACGGAATATATAAGATGCTTTGGGTCCATGTCGATTTGATCGGGGGAGATTTTATTAAAGGCTATTGCGCGGCAACCAATTTCCTGAATAACCGCTCTATTTATGACATGCCCAGCTGGTGGCACCTGTATTCCGGCAACCCAGTCACTTTTTTGTTCATGCCTTTTTCGACGATGCCACCAGCTGCGGCCAAGATGTTATGGTTTGCATTCTGCCACGTTCTTGCAGGAGTCTCTTTTTTGGTAATTTACAGGTACGGCAGCCGGAATAACAGCAGGGTTTCCTTGGTATCCGCTTGCGCGGTTATGCTGTTTTCAATGCCGCTTTACGGGATGTTTCTTACGGGAAATATTGTTATACTAATCTTTTTCGGGCTCTCTCTCGTATATGCGGGTCTGATCTCCGGCAGGAAAAAGTTTATTCCGGCATCCATTGCTTTTTTTACAGCCGTCAAATTATGTCCTGCTGTTATGATGGGGGTGTTTGCCAGAAGAAGGGATTATCCCTCTGTCGTTTCTTTTGTCCTTGTGACCGCGGCTATATATGTCCTTTCATTCGCCGTTTTCGGGATGGAGGACAGCCGAAGATATATTCAGCAGCTGCAGTCGGCGGACAGATTTGTCGGCGTTTTCTCCGCCATATCGCTTACTTTTTTTCTGAAACTTTTCTGGCCTGAAGCTCTTTCAGGCTGGCCTCTTTTTTTCGTTAACCTCGCGTTCCTGACGGTTTTAACCGCGCTTTGGTGGCGTATTTCAGGGACCGGTTCCGGAGGCTGCAGCGAGCCTGGGTCGCAGGTTACAGACCTTTTTGCGTTGACGGTCATAATGGTGCTTGTCTTTCCGTCATCATGGTTGTTTTACGAGGCATTGCTTATAATGCCGTTTTATTTTGTTATTTTTGCCATGATCGAGGGGAGACGTGAATTTAAATATCCCGCCGCCTTCATTCTATTATTCCTTTTTATGAATTTTTGGGAGATAATGTATTATCATTTGCCCCTTTCGGTTGATTATCTTACAATGCGACAGGTGGAGATTGAAAAGAGCATGTATCCCGTTCTCTACCCGCTGATATTTTCCACGCATTTTTTAGGAAGCCTGGCTCTTTTCGGGTGGATATTGTTGAATTACAACGAGCTCGTGAATACTATTTTGCGCATATGCGCGGCCGATAGACATGCGTCGGAACGGGAGCTGTTTCTCCCAAGGGAAGGATACTGATGAACGATTCAAAACCGCCCACATTGCCGGAAAAAGCGGGGCCTGGCCAGCCCGGGTCAGGTTGGTTTCCATTTTCTTGAAGCTCATATGTCCTCCGTATCAATGAATTTTGAAAGAAATATGGCATAAAATGGACGATTGTCGGACAATATCAGTATGTTATCTTTGAATAACTCAATATTTCACAGGAGAATTTGTGTATCAATATGAAAAATGTGGAGAAGTTGTGCAAAGGTCTCAATATAAGAATGAAGATGACTTTTTTAAAAAAATAATCCCATCCATCTCTATCATCCTTCTTTTTTTCGTTTTTTACATCACTGAATCTTACGGGACAGACTACCAACAAATTGCGGGGCTGATGGATCTCCGCACGACGTTCAGTGACGGCGCCTATGACATGGAGCAGCTTGTGCTCCTGGCGAAGAATAAGGGCTTCAGCGTCGTTTTCATCAATGACCACGACAGGGTTGCCATGGAGTATGGCCTGCCCCCTCTCCGGAACCTCATCAGAAAAAAGGTCGAGATGAACTCCATCAACAGTGGCGGCGCTGATAAATTCCTTCAAGCAATAAAGGATGTCCGGCAGAAGTATCCCGATATGATCATTGTCCCAGGCTCCGAGACGGCCCCTTTTTATTACTGGACGGGAAGCCCACTGAAAGGTAACCTTACCGCACACGACCATGAGAGGCGTCTTTTAACCGTTGGAATGGAGAGTCCGGATGATTATGAAAACCTCCCGATCCTCCATAACAATCTGTACATGAATTATTTCACGAAAGCTCTGCCGGAAGTTGTCCTGTTTTCTTTTTCCCTCATTGCATCTCTTCTTCTGTTTCGATGGAGGGGATTGTTACGTGTCTCCGGCATTATTATTTTTATTCTATCCATAGCTTTTATTATAAACAGCAATCCTTTCAGGAGTTCTCCTTTCGATCCTTACCATGGTGATCAGAAGATGGCGCCTTATCAGCTCGTGATCGATTACGTGAATTCAAGAGGGGGGATGACCTTCTGGAATTACCCCGAAACAGGCACCGGCGTCAGGGAAATGGGATCGATTCATGTGAGCACCCTCCCCTACCCCTATGTTCTGACAGAATCAAAGGATTATACAGGATTCGCTGCCCTCTATGGCGATAATATTACGTTGACGGAACCAGGAAACATCTGGGATACGGCTCTGAAAGAGTATTCTTTAGGCTACAGAGATCGGCCTCCCTGGGGAATCGCCACGGCAGATTTTCATCAGGAAGGGGAAGGTGGAGAGCGGTTGGGAACCTACCAGACCGTCTTTTTTGTCAAGGATAAGAAGAAAGACGCCGTCTTGAAGGCGCTAAGAAATGGTAGGATGTACGCATCTCAGGTCAATTACCCGCAGGTTTTGAAGCTCGAAGACTTTTCTGTCTCATCAGCAGACGATCAGATTAGAGGTATTTCAGGGGATGAGATCGCACTGAAAGAGTATCCAAGGGTGAGAATGTCTATTTCGACTTCTGTCCCTTCATCTGATAAAGTGAAGATACGCTTGATAAGGTCGGGGGAGATGATTTATCTTTTCGAGGAAAAACTGCCCCTGATAATCGATTATGTTGACCCGTACTATAAGCCGGGCGAAAGGATATATTACAGGATGGATTTACACGGGACCGGTACGATCGTCTCCAATCCCGTCTTTGTGAAGTTTGAATAGGCGAAAGTTGTTACATTGTGTCATTGCGAGTGAACGGAGTGAGCGTGGCAATCTTTCTTTAAAGTTTTTGCACGACTCCTCTATTTGTCATTCCGGGCTTGACCCGGAATCCAGGCGCTGTCCTCGCGCAAGCGGGGAACCATTAAATTAATGCTAGACTCCCGCCTCCGCGGGAGTGACACCTTAAAGATTATTATTTGAAATGATTGTATCCATCCATCAACCCCAGTATCTGCCGTGGCTCGGCTACTTCGACAAAATCGATAAGGCCGACGCATTTGTTTTTCTCGATAACGTGCAGTTCAAGAAAAATGAAGTGCAGAACAGAAATAAGATAAAGACCGCTGCAGGCGGGCAGTGGCTTACAGTACCGGTCATGTACCAGTTCCCACAGTTAATCAATGAGGTGGAAATCAACAATAGAGAACGGTGGCAGCATAAGCAGCAGCAGGCCCTCATATCCAATTATAAAAAAGCGCCACACTGGAGCGTCTTGGAAGCTTTCTTCACGGACCTCTTTCAATCACAGTGGCAAACCATCTCTCAATTGAATATTCATGCCGTCAAAAAACTTGTTGAGATACTCGGTATTACGACTCCCCTACATATCGCTTCGGAAATGGGTAGTTTCCCGGAAGAGCCCAATGAAAGACTGATTGCCATTACAAAGCATCTTGGCGCTGATACCTATTTAGCCGGAAGCGGCGGCCGGAATTATATGGATGTGGATAAGTATGAAAGGAATTCCATAAAAGTTTTATTTCAGGATTACAAACACCCTGTATACAATCAGCTCTTTGGCGACTTTTTGCCTTATATGTCTGTAATTGATCTCATCTTTAATCACGGAGACGAAAGTCTCAGAATACTGAGGGGGAACTAATGAAAGTGCTTGCGATAGGGGCTCATCCCGATGATATCGAAGTAGGCTGTGCCGGTACGCTCATGAAATACTCAAAATATGGTCATGAAATCTTTCTCCTGATTATGACGGAAGGTCACAAGGGCGGCGACGCCAAACTGAGAAGAGAGGAGCAATATAAAGCCGCGGAAGTCCTGAAGCCAAAGGAAGTCATGTGGGCAGGATATAAAGATACAGAGCTTTCCCCCAATATGAATGAACTGGTTCATGATATTGAAATAGTCTTAAATAAAATAAAGCCGGACTTTATCTTCGCCAACTATGGTGACGATACGCACCAGGATCACAGGGCTCTTTGCAGGGCAATAGTATCGGCCACACGCTACGTAAGGAACGTTCTTTTCTATGAAACACCCACCACCCATGATTTTTCCCCTACCATTTTTGTGAATATCAGGGAGACCATAGAAGAAAAATATTCTATGCTTCTGGCTCATCAATCGCAGGCCATGAAGACGAACATCGAAGGACTATCAATTGTGGATATCGCCAAGTCAACAGCTATTTTCAGAGGGATTCAGGGGCGCGTACAATACGCTGAAGCATTTATACCGGTACGGTTATTTATAAATATATGATACCCCATTCAAAACCCACACTTGACCAAAGCGATTTTGAGAGCGTTCTTCAGGTCCTTAAATCAGGGCAGATAGTTCAGGGTGAACAGAATGCCAGATTTGAAGAAAACCTTTCCTCTTTGATTGGTGTCAAGGGCGGTGTTGCCGTCAGTTCCGGTACTGCCGCACTACACCTTGCCCTGATCAGCCTCGGTATAGGTAAGGGCGCTGAGGTTATTTTGCCCGGCTTTGTTTGCACTGCCCCTCTCAATGCCATATATTATGTGGGCGCTACCCCCGTGATTGCCGAAGTTGACCGGCTTACCTTTAATATAGACGTCAAAGACCTGAAGAAACGGATTACGAAAAAAACAAAGGCCATTATAGTTCCCCACATGTTTGGTCTGCCGGGAGATATGGAAGATATCGCATCCCTCGGGATTCCTATTATTGAAGACTGTGCACATTCGATAGGCAGCAGGTATAAGGACAATTACACCGGCAGCTTCGGGATGCTTTCGATTTTTTCCTTCTACGCCACTAAAGTTATTGCCACTGGCGAGGGCGGGATGGTTCTTTCAGATAATGAGCAATTAATCGCGACAATCAAGGATTTGCGTGACTACGACGAAAAAGACGATTTTGCCGTCAGGCATAATTACAAGATAACCGATATCCAGGCGGCATTGGGCATAAGTCAACTAAAAAAACTTTCTTTATTTATTCAAAAAAGAAAAGAAATTGCCGATAAATATGGCAGGATGTTTGATGATTTAAGTATACCGGCTCCTTTTGTTCCAAAAGACAGGGAGCATATCTTCTACAGGTATGTAGTCCTTCTCGAAAATGCGGCGCGTTTCATGGAATCGATGATGAAAAGGGGGGTGACCTGCAGGAGACCCGTTTTCAAACCTCTGCATAGATACTTGGGATTATCGGGCTACACCGCGACGGATGTGCTATGGGAAAGGGCGGTCTCCATTCCTATCTATCCCTCCCTTACCGACGAAGAAGTGGGGCTAATAATAGACTCTATGAAATTGGCCCTAAGTTAGGAAGCGGCTGTGCATTTAGATATTTATGGGTATTACATAAAATGAGAAAATTACATTTTGCCATATTCGATTTCGATTCGAGAAAGTTATCCCCTTTACGAATCTTCTGGTTTTGTGCGGTTCTCACTTTTTTGATCCTGCTATTGCCGATTATGCGCTATCCCTTTTTCGAGTACCTTGGCAGATGGCTCTACATCCTCCTTTTTGCAGTTTCCCTTTCTGCAAGTTTAACGCCTGTGATGAGGACAATTGCGCTTAAACTGAATATAGTCGACCTCCCTGAAGAGAGGAAAGTCCATAAGAGCATCACCCCTCTTCTTGGCGGCGTGGCGATTATTATTGCTTTCATAGCAGCCCTCGCCGCAAACATGATCCTTGACAGGTCATCCATAGCCTTGCTTGTATGCGCAGTTTGTGTCGCCGCGGTGAGCTTGGTCGACGATTGGAAAGGGCTACCCGCCAGGCTGAAGTTGCTGATACAGATCGCAGCCGCACTTGTGCTGATACACTATGGAATCATGATGCATCTATTTCCCGAAAATACATTTTGGGGATACGGGCTTAATTTTATTCTCTCGGTTTGCTGGATCGTGGGAATTACGAATTCGTTAAATTTTTTCGACGGCATGGATGGACTGGCAGTGGGAATCAGCGCCATCATGGCCTTTTTTATCGGCATTGTTGCATTTCAGACAAATCAGCCTTTTATGGGATGGATCGCGGTTGCCATGGTAGGAAGCTGCCTTGGATTCCTGCCCTACAATTTCCGGTTCAAGAAACCCGCCGCCATTTTTCTGGGTGATACGGGTAGCATCTTTTTGGGCTTTACCTTAGCTGCCTTGGCGGTCAAAGGTAACTGGTCTTTGCATAACCCCATCGTCTCCTTTGCAGCGCCGGTACTGATCTTCTGGATCCTCATATTCGACATGACCTATATAACGGTTGAAAGAATTCTTACCGGTAAAGTAAAAAGTTTCAAAGATTGGATAGAGTATGTGGGGAAAGACCACCTGCATCACAGACTGTACACGCTCCTCGGTGACAAAAGAAAAGCTGTGCTCTTCATCTATTTTCTCTGTGCAACCCTCGGCATCAGCGCTATAGCGCTCAGAAATGCGAGGCCCATCGACGGGATACTCCTGATCAGCCAGGCTTTTCTCATAACAGTGGCTGTATCTATATTGGAATATTCGGGACGGCAAAGGCATTAGTGACGGTATTGCCCGATTAGTAATTTATTGACAATGAGTGACTTTTTGAATAGAGATAGAGATGCCTTTGCATAACTCTTCTATTCGTCATTCCGGGCTTGATAAGCCTGCTCCGTACCTGATACGGGGGAATCTGGGCGCTGTCCTAGCGAAAGCGGGAATCCAGTTATTTCAAAATGTTCTGGGCCCCGGCTTTCGCCGGGGTGACAATAAAGGTAGATTTTCAAAGGTCTCGAAATGATGTACTTAGGATATATGCATTGCAGGCAGGCACACAATGAGTGACAAGAGCCCAGTACGTCGGCAGATTGAAAAGAATGGGCTGCTGCTAATCGCAGTCGCCATGGTGGTGATTTACTGGGTGCTCGATTCCCTCACATCGGACCAGATATTCGCGCGCACACTGATTGCCTTCTTTGTGCTCGCATACGGGCTATTCACCCAATCATTGATAAATTCCCGTAGAGAAGCTCTCGAAGAGAAGGATAGGACACAACAGCGGCTGATTCAGACGGAAAGCATAGCCGCCATCGGACAGCTTGTTGCCGGAATCGCCCATGAGCTCAATAATCCCCTGGCAAGCACTTCAAGTCTAATCCAGACAAACATTGAGATCCTCAACGAACAAAAAGTTAAGACGGATATCGATACTGAACTGCTGAAGGATCTCGAATTCTCATTAAAGGAACTCAAACGGGCAGAAAACATCGTAAAAAGCGTCCTGGGATTGTCGCGCCAGACGCAGATCTACGTTGAGGATGTTGACATTAATGCAAATATAGGGGATGCTTTGCGAGTATTACACAACCAGTATAAAGATTTGGGAGTGATTATCGAAAGAGACTTCGATGAAAACCTGCCGAAAGTCAATGGCAACTTCGCAAATCTCGGTCAAGTTTTTATGAATATAATCAAGAATGCAATACAGGCATTGCCTGATGGCAAGGGAACCATATTCCTGAAAACGAGCTATAAGAGGGAAACCCACACTGTTACCATAGAATGTCGTGACACGGGTATGGGAATTCCGGATGATATCGTTAAGGATATATTCAAGCCGTTTTTTACCACCAAGGTTGTTGGCAGTGGGTCAGGCCTTGGTCTTTACATTTCACACGAAATCATCAAGAAGCATGAGGGTCTTATCTCAGTAAGCAGCAACCCGGGGCGAGGTACTACATTTACTATAGACCTTCCGGTGAAACAGGGGGCATCATGATAAAGATACTAATCGTAGACGATGAAGAGGGCGTCCGAAGATCCTTGAAAAAGCTTCTTCAAAGGGACGGTTATGACATTCTTCTGGCCGAAAACGGTACGGAGGCCATCGATATCGTTCGACAACATGTCAATGAAATTGAAACAGTAGTATGCGATTTTAAGATGCCGGGCCTCGACGGTTTGGAAACACTAATGGAAATCAGCAAGCTCAATCCTGAAATCATCAAGATAATCCTCACCGGCTACGCTACCCTCGATCGCGCTATTGAAAGTGTAAACTCAGGCATTGATGGTTTTCTAACAAAACCCTTCGACAACAAAGAAATCAGACTGAAGCTGAAGGAATTCCACATCAAGAAAAGATTGAAGCAATTCGTGCCAGCTCAGGTTCTCGAAGAATTACAGAAGTTCGGTGAGAACCTGGAGCCCAGAAACCAGAAAGTAAGCATCCTTTTTACTGACATCCGCGGTTTCTCAAAAATATCCGAAGCGCTGACGCCTGCCGAGCTGTCGCAGCTTCTGAATCTTAATTATTTTTATCCTCTCGACAACATTATCTTTAAACATAACGGCACCCTTGACAAACACATCGGTGACGGCATTATGGGGATATTCGGAGCACCGATTACCCAGAATAGTGATGCCAAGAGAGCCGTTCAGTGCGCAATTGAGATGCGAAATAAAATAGCCGAAATAAACACGGAGATTAGCGCCAGGAATATGAAAATTCCTGTTGCCTTCGGAATCAGCACGGGTGAATCCATGGTCGGAATTTTTGGCTCTGCAATCAGAAAAGAATATACGGCCATGGGTAATCCGGTTAATCTGGCTGCAAGGCTTGAAAGGATTGCCAAGGAAAAGCAAATCCTGATATGCGACGATACATATGAAGAGGTGAAGGATTTCTTTGAGGTCGAAAAGATAAGACAGGTAAAACTCAAAGGAATGGATGAAGAAACCACTGTCTATAATATTATTGATGCGCTTTAAAAAAAGGTCACGTTAATCAAGGTTAAGGGCCGATTACGCGGCTCTATCCCTCCCCTATTTACCGCCTGAAGAACTGATCTCACCGTAATCGATAAGTAAATCCCCTCTATATCCCGCCAAGTAAACACTTCCATTATCCCGCCTTAAAATCTTTTTTAACACCACTAAAGACTGCACAGGTTGATACATAAATCCTATGACTCTTGCTTCATCTATCTGTTCCGTTGAAATTGACAGCACAATTTTTATTAATATCATCGGCTGTTGCCTGCGTATAGTTTATACTCGCAGGGGATGATGATATTGTACATGCAGCATCTGTAAAACCATTTATAAAGCCTGAAGGAAAAATGCTCGAAATAAGATTATTATTATTGATAGATTTACAATCGCCACCGTTAATGCGAAAATAAGCAATACTTCCAAGGTTATTCCAGACCCCATAGGCTCCGCATCCTTTGACAAAATTCATTCTAAATCTGTTTAGCGTTATATTCTCCGTAGCCGTCCCCCCCGTCGCCGCTGTCCAGCCAAAGTAAAAGGAACTAAAATTCTGATGGAGAGTCGGACTCAATTCAAATGTTCTGCTTAAAGTAGGAGTATCAGCTGGAGCCATACTAGGATCATTATAATTGATTTTTGCATTTGCGTAGTTCGATTGATCATCAAACGTGGGACAGGTAATATCATTGACCAAACATTGTTTCACCCACGTATCAAACCTATAGTCATAATTGCCCGCAGCATTTGGAGTCGTGCTGCGTGAAACTTCTATACGAAGGGCATAGATATTTGTCGGCGCATTGCTTAACAACCAATTTGTTTCTGTTGGCCATAATGAGGAAGCGTCGAAGTAGCTTGTATCGGCACCATCTGTGGGCCTCCTTGAATTTCTCGGTTCAGTGGAAGTATCCGCACCATTGTTATGTCTGTTATCATCATAAGTATTACTCCCGACGGTAGCGGGAGAATGACATGCACTGATTGTATTATCTCCCCAGAAAACGTAGGCTATATGGTTTCTAGAATCAAGTCCGTCACGTCTGCTGTCGGAAGCACAGACATCCGACGAATCGAAGTTCGGAAGTACATCAAATTCAACGGCCATTTTTGGCGGTTGAATGCCCCTGCCTCCTTTGCCGTCTAGAAAGCTGGTCCCGGCCGAATCAACACGTGAATCACCGGCATACCCCAGCAATTCACCCCTGCCATTATCCCCCCCTACAGAATTGATGTCATTTTTAACACCATTCGTATCAACACCTTCACCATTAAAGAACGCAAAGGTAAAACCGTCGCCGGTTGAACCTGAAGCAAATTGAAACACAAAAAAAGCCCGGAAACCTGTCCCCAAATCGCATTTGCCATTCTGACAATTTCCTTGAACAGCACCCCCTCCATATACGAGGGTGCCGAACTTCCCAGACTCGCCTCCACCCAAACTAGCGGTTGTACCGGTTGAATCAACTTGCACAAAAGAAGAACCTGGCTGATTTTTTGGCGTCATAGCAGCAAAACCGGAAATATCCGGTTGTGAACTGAAACCCGTTTTGGTGATAGAAATTTTTCTTTTTGCTTCCAATGGCGTCCCCGCATTGACGATGCCCGTTGATGTAATAATGTTTCCAATGATATCAAGCTGAAATTTATCATTACTTGGCAGTATCTGACCAGACTGGTTTTGTAATGTAAAAATTTTACCACTTGTATCCCCTAAATTTTTAATCAGGGCATAATCTTTCCCTGCCAGGGCAAGGGAATAGGCTCTATTTAAATTGTTCGCCCCCAGCTCACCTAAAGCAGAGGATGAAGTCATGTAGAGTGCCCCGATAGCCAATGCGGCAATCGTGCTCATGGCAATAACGACATATGCAATTACATTTCCCTTTTTATTTCCAAAGGACATGGATTATCCTCCCGTTTCCAGGTAGAGATTCACACGATCGGTAAAATTTATGACGGCATTCTCGGCGCCTTTTAACTGAAGCGTCATTTCAATCATCGATGTAGTTGACGATGAATAGGTGGCCGATGGTGAAAATTTAAAGAATGCGTTAGTACTAGCAGGATCATAATAATAATAAGTTAAATTAAACGAAGTCACAGGCTCAACCAATTTGTCGCCACTACTACAGTCAGTAGCATTCATATTCATAATGAGAGGGGCATTTCCACCAGCCCAACATACGGCAATTGGGGCTCCCCCTGCCTCTGGGCTCCGCGTGAATGCAATGGATGTTGCTTGCCCTGAAGAGACTGACTTCATATTGCTGAACTCTTTCTTTAGCCTTGCAATGGCCATCTGGCCCTGCTGTGTGATGACGGAGTTTTTCTTGGAAAATACATAACCTTTAGATATTGCTACAAGACCAACACCGGCGATGACGGCAATAATTGTCATCACGACGATGGAAACGATTATCTCTATCAGTGTAAAGCCCTTTTGATTAATCGAGACCTTTGAAAATATGTGTTTTGTGTCATTCCGAGAAGCGAAACGACGAGGAATCTTGTGCACGATCATCGGTTGTAAGATTTCTCCTTTCAGTCGAAATGACAAACTAAGAATCTTCATGCCTTCTTCTTGAACAATTGGAGTATGATGTTTTAGTTTGAAATAAATAAGGCCGTCAGAGTTCCGCCCTGATCATTTTTTATTGTCACTTTCAGGATATTGTTACCGCCGGGAGTTTCTGCATCAGACACAAATTGAATAAATTTGAACACGACATCATACGTCCCGTAATTTTTGTTGTTAATGTTGTTTTGTAGATTCGCAAGAGTCAGTAAGGAACCGTTTTCAGCAGTCTCTGTCCATGTGATTGGCGTTACTGAGCCATCGCTCTTTGTGCCCCCGGTCGCGAGTGGCCAGTCAGGTTCATTCACACTGCTGCTTGTACCCGCCGTCGTACACTTATAATAGTGCCCATTTCTGATCGTGGGAACAACATAATCGCCGACTGTATATGTTGTTCCACTTCTCCATTTAGGATAACGATTATAATCTGCCATGATATTGGCCATGATTCTATTAAGATCCGAGGTCTTTTGCAATCTTTTCACAGGATCGCTACTCTTTATAAAAGAATCGGAAAGAAAAGTGATGATCATAGCGCCCAAAATCGCCACAATGACAACCGTAACTATGATTTCAATCAGAGTGAACCCTGCCTTGTTAATTTTCTTTCTGCCTGTCATGGAATAAATCCTGTATTCCTGGTGATGCTGACGGTGCTGGATTGAGGACTCTGAGTTAGTGTAATAGATATATTTGATGCACCGGGACTGCCCCAATCATCAAACGTTATTACCAGACCAACACCTGAAGTTAGCGTTACTCCTGCCGGTAGACCATGTGTAGAAGAGGAAGGAACTGCACCGGGAAGATTGACAGAGACCCTGACACCGTCATCTCCTCGCCTATAAAGCGTATAAGAAGTTGCATTAGTTATTTCTAATTCCCAGCGGGGATTGCTATTTGGTTGTAATGTATCGCTCATGGCTTTGATCTGCGCATAGCGGAGGTTCGCCTTTAAGCCATCAGTTTCAGCCATCAATTCGTTCGTGCCGGTCGTCGTGTATCGACTGATGACAACAGCAGACATAATCAAAAGCACAACTAGGACGACCACAATTTCGATCATGGTGAATCCGTGATTACACTTGGCATTTCTATTGGAGTGTCTCATGATTATTAAATATTCTGAAACGCTGAAAAATTCAAGGGGAAATTGATTGAATAGCAGACCTGAAGGTCTGCACTACATTCCGTCATTCCCACGAAAGTGGGAATCCAGGATTCAAAGAACTGGACTCCCGCCTCCGCGGGAGTGACACTATAGAGTCTATTTTGACAGGAATTATATTGGAACAAAGTAGTGCAGGACTTTAGTCCTGCGTATGATAGCAGACCTGAAGGTCTACACTACATTACGACCCTGGTCTGATTTCCTTTGCTTGTGACATAAGAGTTCGCTTGATTATTGATAATATCCTATCTGTATCGATTTTGTGAACAGGCGAAAACCTGTCGCCTGCGTATATACGCACGAACTCCTCAAGTTTTTTGTCTCCCTTCAGATACATGAGGCTGGAGACTGCCTCCCCCAGGGCGTCTTTGTCGCCTTTTTTGTCATATATGTCTATCAGAAAAAGATATGCTTGAGCATTTAAGGGATGCATTTGCACTACATCTTTTAAATTCAATATCGCCCTGTCATACATTCTTTTTCGCCATTGTACTTCCGCCAGAATCAGGCGCGGGAATGTCCTGTTGAAATCCTGCTGCAACACCTTGCTTGCCTCTATTGCAGCATTCCTGTTACTTCCCCGCTTAAGCAATATAAGGGAGAAGAGTTCGCGATATTCAACTGCATAGGGATTAATCTTCAGTGCCTTCCTTATATATTCGTCTGCCCTGCCAGTATCTCCTCTTCTGAGATTGATCTGGGCAATGCCTGCATAGGGCTGTGCATTGGTGGGACTAATCAAATTTGCCTTTTGATAATGCTCAAGGGCTAAATCGTCCTGGCCTTCATTAAGATAAAAATTACCCATATTGATTTCGGAACTTGCCTCTATGGTCAAATTTTCGTAGTTGTTCAAGCGCAAAGCTTCTATAAACTCTCCCATGCCTGCTTCGCGCAGTCCCTGCCTTGAATAGTTAATACCCAGATTATTGTGCGGCCGACTGAGCCCGGGATATTTCAGGATATTATCGATCCATAACGCCATATCCGTCTTCAAGACCTCATTTCTCATATAGACAGTATGTCCCTGCACAAAAATAAGAAATATAATGCCAAAGACCAAAAGCCCGCGGATTGCTTTTCTATAAGTAAAATAATCCAGCATTTTTAAAATGAAAATGGCCACAGGTACGAAAAAGAGCATGGATGGGATGTAGTTTCTGTGCTCGTAAATAAGCTCGACCGGGATAAACGATCCTTCAAGCAAATGGTTTAAAAAGAAAAACAGGATACAGAAAGAGATGAGAGGTCTTTTCCTGGCGATTGTGAGCGCATAGCCTACGCTGAAAACGATAATCAGGATCGCCGGCAGTGTTGTCCATGGCTCTATCAGGGATTTGGAAATATCAAAATCATGGAGGAGAGTGAGCCGGGAATGGATCGGATAAAGGAGAAGGCTAATATAAAAGATTATGACTCTCGGTTCCGTTAATAACCTCTCGCCTAATGTATAGGAACGGACCCCGTAGTCGAAGATAAAGCTTGATAGATCCAAATACGAATTAGCAAGGATAATAACGACGGCAAAAGGGATAAATGCAAATTTAAGATTCTTTCTTACCGTATCTCTCTCTGCGCCCTGGAGCAGAAAAAGATCATAGATAAAAAGACTGACCGGCAGCATGGCGGCAGTCTCCTTGCTGCCAAAGGCAAGAAGCATTGCCACGGCGCAGCACAGGAAAAAGAATGCTCTATTTCTTATTCCCTCCGCAGTGCGTCCCTTGAGATAGAAGTACATGGCGGCAATGTAAAACATCCCCGCCATGCTCGCCATTCTCTGAACTACGTAGCTCACCGCAAGCACCTGTACGGGATTAATCGCCCAGAAAACGGTTGCCAGCATCGATAAGGCGTAGGCTCTTTCTCCGTACCGATCTTTTAGCAGCGGCAGTCTTAGCGTATTGAAGATAAAGAGGAACAGAAAAATGGCTGTCACATAATGAATAATAAAATTAATCAGGTGATAACCGAATGTCTCTAACCCGCCAAAGTAATAGTTGATGGCAAGACTGAGATAGGATACCGGGCGTAAGAGATCTCCCCGGAAGTGGAACGCATTATAAATTCCTCTTAATGAAAGATTCTTTAAATGTACATTGGGATTTTCAACAATATTGGGGATGTCGTCAAAATGCCACTCCCCATGAAAGCTGTTACCATAAACGGCGAGGAGCAATATCAGGAGGGAAATAAAGAAAAAAGCATATTTCCTCAGATTAGGAAAATGCCAAGTGATATGCAATTCATAACGGCTGTCATTGGTCTGCATGTTCGAATATGTGGGGACAAACCATAAACAAAAACCTTTGCATAACTCTTCTATTCGTCATTCCGGACTTGGAGACTGTGCCGCAATTTTCTTTTTGTCATTTCCTTCTCACCCCCTTTATAAAAGGGGGTCGGGGGGATTTTATTCCACTATTATAAATCCCCCGTTGCCCCCTTTGTCAAAGGAGGCAAAAAAGCAAAGACAGTGCGTCTGGATTCCCCCGTATCAAGCCTGTCCTCGCGGAGGCGGGGATACGGGGCAGGCGTACCAAGTTCAGAATGACATTTTTCCTTATTGCAAAGTCTATTGATATAATTATTTGCTGGAGTAATAACATTTAAGGAAAAGATGGTATAAACAAATCAGGGGAGCTTGCATACTCCCCTGATTTAAAGGCATTGCTTCATGCTGTGAATCAAACATTTTTCAAATTAAGTCTTCTCCCTGCCAATGGGGCAATACTCAGCATTGTAGACTTAAACTCTTGAGCAGCTAAATCAGTTGGAAACAGCTACCGTCCAGGTAGCAGGTTCGTTCTCCGATGGTTGTCCAGTTCTGGTGAAAATTACATTTTTGCCTTGAAAAAGTATCGCGGTTCCACTCGCAATAACCGCACCACTACCCCAATCCGGTCCCAAGACAGTCGTAAGTGGGACGATAGAAGCAGCAGTAGCATCACACGCACCCACATCCATACCAGTCGATGTATTCAGGTCCCCATAAAGGCCACTACAACCTTTCAACTTCCATGACGCCAATGTCAACCTTTCACGGGCGTTCAATTCGCTACTGCCAGTTCCTGCTGCTTTTATGACAGCGTCTGCTCTCATATCCAAATATTTCGGAATGGCGACCGCCGCCAGAATCCCCAGAATAACGAGAACAGCAATGATTTCGATCAGGGTAAAACCCTTCTGATTTCGGATATGCTTTCCTATTTTCATTTTAAAACCTCCTTTTTATTTGGATAACATTATAAAATACCGTAAATTTTGTCCTGATCAACAGCATCTTTCATGCCATGATAAAAGGGCTGAAGGGTGCAGGGTGCGGGGTGCGGGCATGATGAATAATAACATATAGTATTTATTGGATATTATTTATTCGCAAAAGAACGATAAAAACAATTTTATAATCTGTTATTAACATTCAATAATTCAAATCATACACGGATTGATGGATAATCTACATTTTTTGTAGCTTTTTAAAGGATTCAGTGTCTATCCCATATTTCTTTATTCTATGCCAGAGACTTCGCTGATTGATGCCGAGGAGCTCAGCCGCCTTTACCTGAACGCCACCGGCGCGGGTCAAGGCTTCTATTATCAAACCTTTCTCAATTTCATCCAGGCGCTTATCAATAGTCAGAGAATCAGGCGAATCCGGACCTTGAAAAATATGATCTTTCCTGACACCCGCTATATTTGCAGGCAGATTCCCCGGCTCAATCAGCCCTGTATCCGTGAGGACTACTGCCCTTTCGATGGTATTCATCAGTTCCCTGACATTACCCGGCCATGAGTACCCGGCAATCATTTGAGTGGCCTCGGCGGAGAGCTTAATCGGTTTATGTCTTTTATCAAGAAAATATTCTGTAAGTTGGGGAATGTCTTCCTTCCGCTCTCTCAAAGGTGGCAGATAGATGGAAAACACATTTATGCGATAATAGAGATCTTCCCTGAACAGACCCTGCTTTACCATCTCGGCGAGGTTCTTATTAGTAGCTATTACAAAGCGGACATCAACCTTGATTGTCACCGTACCGCCGACCCGCTCAAACTCCTTCTCCTGGAGCACGCGCAATATTTTCGCCTGTGTTGCCAGGGTCATGTCTCCAATCTCATCGAGAAAAAGAGTGCCGCCGTTTGCCACTTCAAATTTGCCGATTTTCTGAGACGTGGCGCCGGTGAATGCCCCTTTTTCATAGCCGAAAAGTTCACTTTCCAGAAGACTCTCCGGTATGGCTACACAGTTAATTTTTACAAAAGGTTTTCCCCTGCGGAGGCTGTGTTCATAGACACCGGAAGCCACAAGTTCTTTTCCCGTCCCGCTTTCTCCCATTATGAGCACTGTAGAATCTGTGGGCGCCACCTTCATTACCTGCGCGAATATCTCCCGCATGATTCTGCTGTTTCCCACGATGCCGGGGAAGAACTCTTGTGCCTCAACTTTGCTCAAAACAGCGGCAATCTTGTCAAACACCTTTGCGTAATGTTCTACGTCACTCTTTGTGTTGTCATCGCTGACTGTTGGTTCGGAGAATGCCGGGAGACTTTCAGCCTTTTTGACCAACGCCATCACCGGTTTGAGTAATATTTTTGTAATCAGGAGACCTATCAGGTACGTAAATAAAAAAACGGTCATGACCCACAGCACGAAGGACCATGTATGATTCCGCACTGCCTTCATATAATATTGAACGAAGTTGTCGGTCATGATGACCCACAGCAGGGAGATGGCGCTGAAGGTAAAAGGAATCAGTATATAAAGGCTGACTTGAATATATTTTTTCTTCATTTCATTGTGTGAGTTGCTTTTGTCAAATCCCACATGGGCAAAAATATGGCAAGCGCGAAAAACAGGAC
>CAITLA010000274.1 GCA_903893135.1 uncultured Syntrophaceae bacterium
AAGAGAAGCCTGGGGAGCGAGAATGATTATGCCGAGATCCACTTTATCCGGTATTTCTGTAATCGAAGGATAAGCCTTGACACTGAGAATCGACTTGGCCTTGGGATTAACAGGATACAGCGTGCCCTGGTAGTGGCCGCTCAGGATGTTGGCAAAGATGTCATGTCCCACTTTTCCCGGTGTGTTGGAGGCTCCTATGATAGCAACAGAATCCGGCGAGAATATAGCATTTAGGCCGTTCATATTATTTTCCTCTCATTACTTAGATATTTCTGGATTCCCTGGGTTTACTAACAAGGTCATGCCCAGGATGCCATTCAAATAGCCCTTCTCGGGATTATCACTATCTTGGAATTCTATTCCCGGATGAAGCGTTGTTATTGCTGCATGACCGACTATTTTTCTCGTTTCCCTGCCCAGAAAATCCTTTGTTCTGACTCCCCAGAAATTATGAAAAACAAGTACCCTGCCCTGATGACTTCCAATATACAGCATAATATGTCCCCTGCGCCATATCAACGTGAGATAAGGTATGCCCTGCTTCAGGATCATCAATTCCTTTTCCTTCGGAGAAAGTTTCTGGAGGTCTATGAATGTGCCCCCCTCCTTTGCCTGATCGGCCGAATGCCTCGGTAGCCAGAGCCCGAATGGTGCAAATAGATCTTTTATCATAGCTGAACAGTCTCTGTTCTGATATAAGCCGCCCCAACCGTAAGATTCGTTTATCAACTCATTGGCCATTTTAGCAATATTAAATTTGGTCAGTCTCAATGGTTTTGAAGCCCCTGCGTCTTTAGAAACGATGGCGCTTTTCATAAATGCCTTGCCATCTTGATCCGTCACAGCCACAAGCAGTTTGATGTTTTTTGTATCTTCCTCAAGTTTGGGAAACACGGACCCTAAGGGGACCTTAAAAAGGAACCGCCCTTCTTCGTCGTATATAGGTATCTTATCCTTTATAATAACTGTGTACCGGCCTGTTTCCCAAGTTTTTACGAAATTGCCATCCACTCGGGCGATATTTCTTGCCGATATCCAACCCACGGCATATGGCGTTTCCGCTAAGACCCACGCCTTGTCCTTCGTCATGTGGGATATGAAAACAGGGGTATTCGCTGCAACAGAAGATTCCTGTAGGCTGTCAAAGGGGAATCCGCGATCGGTGTTGGATTCATAGAAGCGAGGCTTATGCGTGGGCAGTACCCTCAAATCGGAATTATCAATGGTAATTGCGGCGATGCATGCATTCGGATAATTCTCCAGATGGGCATTGGCAGCCAGATCTCTCATCCATGACATATCGTGTTTTCTTCTATTTTCACCATAGCCCGGATTATCTCTGTATTTCTTGAATCCCGCTTCGATGGTCTCCTTGGAGTAGAATGCCTTTACCCTATGCCAGGGGGAAAAAAACATGGAGTCATAATTGGCATCCATTTTTTTTTCATCATCAGCGGTTAAGAACCCACGATCAGCAGCAGTTTTGTCTATATAGAACAGGTTGTCCTGCTTGAGATCACGGATATCCCTGATCGTCTCAGGAGTTCCGGCACACGCAGATGTAAGTAAAATCAGGGCCAGCAAAATGGGGATATTATGCAATCTCATGTAAACCATGGACTCCGGCAATTAAACTTTCTCATATTAGGTATTTTTTCTCAGGTATGCAATAGTTTTATATGTCCCTCACGTGTCAGGGCTTTCAGGAAAAGAGTTTTTTATGGTATTAAGAAGAAAAGATTGGTATAAAAAATAAGAGAGCTTGGAAAAAACAACAATATAGTTTTATCCCGTTTTATAAGAAAGGAGGTAAAAGCGCGTGGTTTCAACAGATCTGCTAAAGAATTACAGCTTTTTCAAAGGGTTCACTAATGAAGAGTTAAAGAAATTTGCGGACATTGCCACTGAGGCATCTTATAAGGCCGGTGTCCAGATATGGAAAAAGGGAGAACCCGCAGAAAATCTGTCCCTGTTGAAAGAGGGAAAGGTTCTCATGACATTGGATACCTATGCAGGACCCACCAGACCGCCGATGCAGGTGACTGTAGATATTATCACGAAGGGCGACGCCATGGGATGGTCGGCAGTCGTTGAACCTTACATTTATACCTTAGGGGGCCGATGCATCGATGATTCGCAACTGATTAATCTTGACTCAGCGAAAGTGAAAGAAATATTAAGTTCAGACAAGGCCTTGGGATTTAAGTTTATGCATCAAATTGCAAAAGTAGTAGCTGCCCGTCTGACTCACACTGAGATCATACTGGTCGGTGAACGAGGCCTTTCTGTTATGTCAGATACATGATTAGGGAGGAAACATCATGGCGGATGAGATCATCATTTACGGCAAGGGGGGCTGACCGTTTACAGACCAGGCCCGGTTGGCCTATGGAAATAAGGCAAAGTACTTAGATGTGACATCTGATAGTGCAAATTTGCAGGAGATGCTCAAGCTTTCAGGCGGCCTTCGGCAAGTTCCCGTCATCCTGGAGGGTGGCAAGGTAAAAATTGGTTACGGAGGCACCTGAGGCGTGTAAGAGCCGATAGGTGATCGGCCAGATACTGATACCAGGAATTTCTCCTCAGCGCATTTTTCTTGCCATTCTGAACTGTCATTTCTTGCATCAGGGAGGTTCAACAGTAAATATGGTCAGTAAGTTACAAAAACTCTTTATCTTCATTCCTTTTCTGATTTTGCTGCCCTTCATTCTCCTTCTCCTTGCAGATTTCGATTCCTTGCCTGCGGAACTGAGCGCCCATAAGGCCTTTGCCGCCCCGGCAGAAAAGGTTGTCAGGGAACCGGTGTCTTTTGCCGATCTGGCGGAGAAGTGGAGCCCCACGGTGGTAAATATCAGCACAACGACTATTGTCAAAGGTCGCGCGGGCTCTCCTTTTGGAAGCGATATGCCTTTCCAGAGGTTTTTCGGCAGGGACGACCTTTTCAGAAAATTTTTTGAAGAGGCGCCGGAAAGGGAATTCAAACAGAGGAGTCTTGGCTCAGGATTTATCATATCCAGTGACGGCTACATATTTACAAACAATCATGTTGTCGAGAAAGCCGACAAGATAAAGGTGAAACTTGCGGGCGGCAAGGAATATGATGCGGAAGTTAAAGGCAAAGATCCCACTACCGATATTGCCCTGATAAAGATAATACCCGATGGCAGCCTTCCTGTCGTTGAGTTCGGCGATTCTGATAAACTGAGGATAGGCGAGTGGGTATTTGCCATCGGCAACCCCTTCGGTCTGGAACACACGGTCACAGCGGGAATTGTGAGTGCCAAGGGACGCGTCATAGGTTCAGGACCGTATGATAATTTTATTCAAACGGACGCTTCTATAAATCCAGGCAACAGCGGCGGCCCTCTCTTCAATATAGAAGGCAGAGTCATCGGCATCAATACCGCCATCGTTGCTCAGGGACACGGGATCGGATTTGCCATACCGATTAATACGGCAAAAAGTATTCTCGCCGACCTCAAAACGAAGGGCAGCGTTACCCGTGGCTGGTTGGGAATTTCCATACAGGATATTACGGAAGACATTGCCGAAAATATGAAGCTGAGGGACATGAAAGGCGCCCTCGTGGGTCATGTCTTTGAGGGCGATCCTGCTGACAAGGCCGGCATAAAAACGGGTGACATAATCGTTGAAATCGCGGGGAAGAAGATTCAGGACTCTCACGAACTGATGAGAATCGTTGCCGCCCTCACGGTTGGGGAGAAAATCACGGTGAAGATTCTGCGGGAAGGGAAGGAGAAGACACTATCCACTACAGTCGGTGAAAGGAAAGACGAAAAAGAAATAGCCCGCAAAGACAAGACCCGCGAGTACTACGGCATGGCAGTTCAGGAAATCACCCCTGATATGGCAAAGCATCTTGGCCTTACCGAAAAGGGCGGGGTCATAATCTCCCAGGTGCGCGACGGGAGCCCTGCTGATGACGCCGGGCTGAAGATCCAGGATATAATTCTACAGATCAACAAAGTAAGAATTTCCTCCATGAAAGATTTTCAGAGCGAAATCAAGAAGGAATCACAGGAGGGAACCATCTTAATGCTAATCAAGAGAGGAGAAATGAGCTTCTTTGTAACACTAAAAAAAGGGGCAGCGAAGTAATCATCCTTATTATTGACATATCATTCACAAGCTGATAAATGAGCCTACCAATACCCGTTATCGTAACGATAATGTCACGGCTCGACCCGCGAATAGGGGACAATGAATTTTAGGAGGGGGGAGATGGAATATCTTGTTCCCAAGAAGATTTTTTTTACAAAGGGTGCCGGCACGCATAAGGATGAACTCCACTCATTTGAGCGAGCCCTGAGGGACGCAGACATAGAAAAATTCAACCTTGTTCAGGTATCGAGCATATTCCCGCCACACTGCAAGATGGTATCAAGGGCCCAGGGTCTGAAGGAAATGGTTCCCGGTGCAATGACCTTCTGTGTCATGAGCCGCTGCTGCAGTAATGAACCGAAGAGACTCCTGGCTGCTTCCGTTGGATGTGCCGTCCCGGCAGATGTATCATCTTATGGGTATATAAGTGAACATCATGCATTCGGTCAGACGGAGAAGCAGGCCGGGGATTATGCTGAAGACCTCGCCGCCGCTATGCTGGCATCCACATTGGGCATTGATTTTGATGTTGATGAAAGCTGGGACGACAAGAAGGAGATATTTAAGATCAGCGGCAAGATGGTCAGGACACGCAATGTGACCCAGTCTGCGATTGTAAAAAATGCAGGATATACCACGGTCGTAGCCGCCGCTGTATTTGTTTTTTGAATCATATTGATAACGCATCTGTTGTCGTAGCCACATGAGCATTGTCTCTTTTCACTCTATTGAGATCAGATTTCCTATTCGTCTTTTTCCGGACTTACGCACCAGTTCAGTATTACGTTATATATATTTGGCAGAATACTTTTCGGCCGGACTGACAGTAAATATTTAGAGTATTTATGAACAGGCCCATCAGGATTCTATTTAGTTCGCTTTCTATTCTCATCGTCATCGCTGTTTTATCAACCCAATCAGCATGTCCCAATGCGCACGCCGCTAAGTTCACCGATAACGACTTCCAGGAACAAAGGCTGGCAATGGTAGAAAGCCAGATTATGGAAAGGGGTGTAAAAGACCGCAGTGTGATAGAGGCGATGATGGCAGTGCCGCGCCATAAATTCGTTTCGGAAAATTATTTGAACAGGGCCTATGACGACAGCCCCCTGCCCATCGGATATGGACAAACCATCTCCCAGCCATATATCGTGGCTTACATGACGGAGATCTTGAATCTGAATAAGAACAGCCGGGTTCTGGAAGTCGGCACAGGATCGGGTTACCAGGCTGCAATTCTTTCCCCCATCGTCAAGCAGGTATATACAATCGAAATTATCCCTGAACTGGCAAAGTCTGCCGCCGTACGTCTGAAAGATTTAGGCTACCACAATGTTGAAGTCGCAATCGGTGACGGTTACTTCGGCTGGAATAAATATGCGCCATTTGATGCCATCATAGTCACCGCAGCGGCCGGTCATATTCCACCGCCCCTCATAGAAATGCTCAAGAATAATGGCAGGATGGTCATCCCGGTGGGAGGCTCCTTCCTGATTCAGAATCTTATCCTGGTAACCAAGGATAAAGATGGAAATGTAACTACGAGAAACCTGATACCGGTGCGTTTCGTTCCCCTGACCGGCAGGCACAATTGACTATGGCTGCCCAACTGTCAATAAGACGTATTCAGGTTTCCGTCTTTTTTATTTCCGCAGCCCTCATTTCCTACCAGATTCTGCTGTTCAAGATGTTCTCCATACAATACTGGTATCATTTCGCTTATCTCATCATCAGCATTGCCCTCCTGGGCTTCGGGGCGAGCGGCACTTTCATCTTTCTTTTCCGGAGAACACTTAAGGATAACTTCCCGCTTATCCTGTTTTCCTGCCCTCTTCTTTTCATATTGTCGATCTGGATGAACATCTATCTGAACCGGATGATTGCCTTCAATCCTCTAATGATTATCTGGGACAAGCATGAAATAGTCCGCCTCCTTTACCTCAGCCTTTCCATCTTCATCCCTTTTTCTCTCGGCTCCCTGTGCATCGGAGTCAGCTTCGTGGTCGCTTCCAATTACATCCATATAATATATTTTGCCAACCTGGCAGGCTCAGGTCTGGGGAGCCTGATTGTCCTTCTCACTTTTTTTCACATCGGACCTTATGAAATTATGTTTGCGATTACGCTAATCACAATTTTTGCGGCCCTGGGAGGGAGCACGAGTTATGTGCGGCAGGGAACCGTCTTAGTTGCCTGTGTTGCAACGATACTCATCTATATTTTTTTGTTCCGTTCCTTGCCGCTCCCGATGAGCAATTTCAAAGAACTCGCCCAGGCTGAAAATCTCATGGCCGCAAAAAAAGAAAAGGAAAGCTTTGGCCCTCTTGGACTGGTTACGGTACTGGACACCCCTGCCTACCATTATCTCCCTGATCTGAGTTTAAACTGTCCATACCCGCTGCCCCGACAGAAGGGGCTCTTTCTCGATGGAAACACGGTTGGCGCAATAAATGAATTCTCCGGCAATTTAAATGACGTCCGCTTCATGGATTACCGCACCAACTCAGTCGCGTATAAGATTCTAAATCACCCTGACGTGCTCATTATCGGCGGCGGCTCCGGAACGGAAATACTCA
>CAITLA010000275.1 GCA_903893135.1 uncultured Syntrophaceae bacterium
TGAGTATTCTATGCGCAGAGGTCGTGCCATGGCAGTTCACCATCATGGCCTCATGAGGAATGTCAAGATGAAACGGCCTGTTGCCCAAATCCTTCCAACAGGAAAGATAATGGCAGATAAAAAGTTATGAATGTTGACATATCATGTTGATATTATGGATAATATGTGTTATCAAGTCCCATCTCTGATGCAGGAGTTCTCTATCATGATGGGTTATAAGAAGGATGTACAGAATGGTCTGTTTTATTACGGTCTCAATCTCGAACAGCGGGTGAGAAAAAGTCATCTTCTCCGGAGGATAGTCGAGGTAGTAGATTTTGATTTCACCTATGAGGAAGTTAAAGAGACCTACGGTATAAATGGGAATGTTTCCGTTCCTCCTCCCCAGATTCTTAAGATGATGCTTTTGTTGATAGTGTACAATGTACGTTCCGAGCGGGAGCTTATGCTCACCATTCCGGAACGGTTGGACTGGTTGTGGTTTTTGGGCTATGACCTTGATGATGAGATTCCCAATCACAGTGTTTTGAGTAAGGCCAGAGCCCGCTGGGGAGTTGAGGCTTTCAAGTGTTTTTTCGAGCGGATTGTCTGGCAGTGTGTGGAAGCGGGACTGGTGGATGGCTCCAAGCTCTTTATGGATTCCAGCCTTGTCCATGCCGATGCATCCAATAACTCTGTTGTCAATGTCAATAAGGAAGCATTGACACTTCATCTCGTTCACGGTTTCCATGAGCTTGAGTCGCGACTGGAAGAAAAAGAGAATCCAGCCGACGATCATGAACCGAAATCGGGCATTGCTAATCGCAATCACATCTCCACCACCGATCCCGACGCCTCTGTGACCCGCCAGGGAGCAGGTAAACCGAAGCTTCAATATAAAACGCACAGAAGCGCTGATGCCAAGGCGGAAATCATCACAGCCACCGAGGTGACGCCGGGCGAGGTCAATGAGGCCCATCTGTTGTCAACGCTTCTGGCCATGCATCAAGACAATACTCGGAAGACAACGGATACCGTTGTCGCGGATACAAAATACGGAACCGTTGAGAATTATCTCACTTGCTGCGATCTGGGTATAAATGCCCACATCCCCGACCTTAAAGGCAGCCAGCAAGAAAGAGATAACCGCAAAGGCATCTTCACCGAGGAGGCTTTCCGGTATGATCCGAAAACCGATAGTTACCTGTGTCCTGCCGGTCATCATTTAAAGAAAAGAAATTACAATCCCCAAAGGGATGCTTTCGAGTATAAATGTCCGGCCAAGGTCTGCCTTGCCTGTCATCTTGTCAGCCAGTGCACGACATCAAAATACGGCAGGTCGCTCAAGAGGCATCGCCGTCAGGAAGAGTTGGACAGGATGCGAAACGCTGCGCAATCATCCATAGCCAAGAAAGATATACATACCCGGCAGCATCTCATGGAACGTTCGTTTGCCCGCGCAACGAGATACGGCTTCAAGCGAGCGCGGTGGCGAAGACTTTGGCGAGTTCGTATTCAGGAATACCTTATATCCGCCATACAAAACATCATGACGCTTCTGTCCTATGAGCAAGAGCGGGGTATTGCGAAGGCATTCGCATTACCTTTAACAAAGAAGCTGTCTTTTAGACTCCATGCATCGTTTTTGAACATCTGCAGAGTCATTTATAGATTTTGCACAGCACCTATGCACCCTGTACAAAGATTTTACTGTGCTGCATGGAGATCGTAAAAAAGCGCTTTGGGCAACAGGCCGTAAAGACCTGACCCTTCTCTCTGACCCTTCTCTCTGACCTTCTTTCGGACAAATGAAATTCAAAGGTCAGGGCGTCTGTCTGTATCGCGTTGATACCCGGGTTATGTTTCATCATCTAAGACGCAAAGCAAAAAACACACTAGTAAACTGTTTGGAGAATATTTAATTATTTGCTCCAAATTCTCGTCGAAGTGTCGCCAGAATATCTCCATACGTCTCACGTATATTACCCTTAGAATATCTAATTTGGTGTTTACCCTGCAA
>CAITLA010000276.1 GCA_903893135.1 uncultured Syntrophaceae bacterium
CGCTTCTCGGTGATCAGAAGTTCGGCAATCAATGCTTTTGCCACGCCTGGCGGCTATGTTTACGTCAATAGAGGTTTAATCACCCTTGTTGAAACAGAGAGTGAGCTGGCCTCCGTACTTGCACATGAAATAGCACATATAAATAAAAGACATGTGGCGAGTATCATAGAAAAATCGCAGAAGGTCGGTATGGCTACCCTCGCCGCAGTTCTTGCCGGTGCATTTCTTGGAGGCGGGGGAGATCTCACTGCCGCTGTCGCCAGCTTCTCTTTGGCAACTGCCACAACCCTAAGTCTAAAATACAGTCGCGAACACGAAGAAGAGGCGGACAGACTGGGTATGTCCTACCTGGTCAGTGCGGGATATGATGGTAAGGCCATGTTGGATTTTATGAAGTTAATGAGGAGGTATGAGTTTTACTCCAGCAATATACCATCATATTTCCTCACCCATCCGGGTACCGATGAAAGGATCAACTATATAGATGCCCTGCTTCAGACTACATATACCCAGAAGGGACGCGAAAGTATTATCGGCAATTTAAAAAGGGTACAAACAATTCTCATGTTTGGAGAAAAGAACCTCGATTCGAGTCTTCATTATTTTCAAAATGATCTGCAAAAAAACTCGAACGATGTCGATTCCCTCTACGGGATGGCAGTAACACAGGAAAAGCTCGGCCGAACTGACGAATCCCTAATCAACTTCCGTAAAGCCCTGAGCCTATCTCCTGATGACCAGGACATAACCAGGGATCTCGGAATTGTGTATTTCAAGCTCGGTCGGACCGCGGACGCGATTGTCTTCCTTCGCAAGGCATTGAGCCTTAAAGAAGACGATCTCGATACTTTGCTGCACCTCGGCAGGTCTTATGAATTGCAGGGTGATTACACAGCAGCTTTGAGTCTTTATAAGAAAATCGAAAAGAAAAATATAATAGATGCAGACATATACTACAGTATTGCTATGGCGCACGGGAAGACAAACAATCCTGGCGACTCCCACTACTATTTCGGCATGTACTTCAAGAGAAAAAAGAAGATGGACAGTGCCCTATTTCACTTCAAGGAAGCCTTGAAATATTTTCCCGCACAGGGTGAGAGATATCAGGAAATAGAAAAGGAGATCAAGTCAATAAAGCGGTGAGAGTCTGCATCTTTGCTTAAAACATATCCATCTGGTTCGGCGTCAGTTCTTTCTTTGCATAGTCGAGATGGATCCGCTCCTTGATAAACAGTTCGAAGAGGTCTCTATCAATATGATTATCTTTCACCATATATCCCATTATTTTAACCGCTTCCGATAGAGTTTTTTCCTTCTTGTACGGTCTGTCCTTTGCCGTTAATGCGTCGAAAATATCCGCAAGTGCAATAATTCGAGCCTGGAGAGGGATCTCGTCGCCTTTTAGTCCGAAGGGATAACCGGCGCCGTCGATCCTTTCGTGATGGGAAGATGCATAATAAGAAACATTCTTTAACTTCTTAGGAAAGGGCAGTTGAGAGAGCATCTTATGCGTAACAGTAACATGATTCTTGACGATCTCTTTCTCCTTGTCAGTAAGAGTACCTAAGGGAATGCTCAGATTGCATACCTCATCATCGCTGAGCAAATTTCGCAGATCTCCGCCCAGATTCCATTTCCTGCCTGCTATATTCTTCAGCCGGTCAAGCATCTTTTCATCCATAAATTTTGTTCCAGTATTAATATCCGTAAGGAATTCATAGTCTGCATCCAAATCCATTTCTTCTTTGGCAGCGCTATCAATTGTCTTCTCCACACTCTTCCTATTTCTCTGTCTATTTCCGTTTTCCAGCTCTTCAATTGCATGGTCCCGTCTCAGTATCTCAAACCTTTCTTTTAAGGCTTCCATCCTGTTATATATTGTTTCAAGTTTTTTCCCCTTATCGACAATATATTCCGGCGTAGTTATCTTGCCAACGTCATGAAGCCAGGCGGAGATGCGGAGTTCCTTCAATTCATCTTCATCAAAGGAGACACCGGCATATGGCCCGTCCACGCTCTTATTTATCTTTTCCGCAATGGTCATAGTCAATTCTGAAACCCGGCGAACATGACCGCCAGTGTAAGGAGATTTCTCATCAATAGCTGTAGCAATGGTTCTGATGAAAGATTCCAACAGGTGTTCAAGATCATGTATCAGGCGATTATTGGAAATGGCAACAGCAGCTTGAGACGCTAATGACTCTGTCATTTTTTGATTTTCTGTCGAGAATGATATAACTTCCGTCGTTCTTGCGATTTGAGCATTCAGTAACTGAAGAACGCCAATAATATCATTTTCATGATTGCGCATGGGAACAACAAGCATGGACTTGGAGCGGTATCCCGTTTCAGCATCGAATTTCCTGGTACCTTCAAAATTAAACCCCTCTGCATGATAGACATCAGAAATATTTACTACCTGACCCGTAATGGCGGCATATGCAGAAACATTGGCATGATTGGGACTACCATCGAGATTCTTCAATTTTACGGATGGCCAGGTAATCTTTCCGCCCGTTCCCCCCATACGGATATTTAAAGAAGTGTTCTGCACAATGGCGAAGTGGAGTTCCTCATCATCGTCAGACATGATATACAGAGTGCCCCCATCAGCATTTGTAAACTTTCTCGCTTCATCGACAATCATTTCCAAGAGCCTGTCCAGGTTCTTTTCCGCCGACAGAGCTGTTCCTATCTGATTTAACCGCCTGATCTGATCAAGCTGTTTTTCCAACAATCCTTTAACTTCCGGTGCCAGCTTGCTCAATAATATATTGACCTGGTCGTTTTCGTTTTCACAAACAGGTTTTGCTTTCTTATTCTTGTCCATAGGACACCCTCGAAGAAATTCAAATGCTCAGTGGAAAATGTCTGCCTTAAACAAATACAATATTCGAAGCGCGCCTTTCAACAATTTCAGGATAGACTCATCGGGAAATGAGGCACAAAAAATACTCTGCATAGTTTGACATGAGCCCGGGGAGGGAAGAATGAGACGCGACACAGGTGTGCTTTGCCAAAATTACCTTTATAATATTCGCCTTGCTGTATCATCTATCTCAATCGGACAACTGGTACCTCTTTTTTGAGTTTGTCTCTTAAGTATTCCATCTCTTCCTGCGAATACGCTTCATACTTCAGAAATTGTTTATCAAGAGTCCTCGTGGGGATAAACTGCTGCAATATGTAACAGCTCGCATTTCTCAGTACCATGCCCATCTCCAAAAGATCATCTTCATGAAGCAGTCTCTTGGGGACGGTTGTGCGAAATTCATAAGGCATCTCAGATTTCATAATTATTTCTATACTCTGTCTGATTTTATCCTCATCAATCTTTGACCTTGTCACTGTCCTGTACTTGTGGAGCGGCGCCTTCATATCCATGGCAATATAGTCGACAAGCCGGCCACTGATGAGTTGTTCCAACACGTGAGGATAGGAACCGTTCGTATCTAATTTTATCAAGTATCCGATTTTTCTAACACACTTTATAAAGTCGATCAAGTCATGATGTATTGTCGGTTCGCCTCCCGTAATCGTCAGAGCATCAAGCTTTCCCTTACGTTTCTCTAAGAAAGAAAGTACACCTTCCTCCGACAAACATTCTCTATAGAGATCCGGATCCACTAATTCCGGATTATAACAGTAGGGACACCGGAAGTTACAGCCCTGCGTAAATGCAATTGCACTTATTTTCCCGGGATATTCGATCAATGATACCTTCTGCAACCCGCCAATCTGCATCTTCTAGAAACTGAAAACCCTCCTCTCTTTATATTCTTCCTGTTTTCCTAAATTCCATTGTTTAACAGGCCGCAGATAACCGACTACACGTGAATATATCTCACAGGCTTCCATGCAAATGGGACATGTCTCTTTCTCGCCGCTCAAATAACCATGCGAGGGACAGACACTAAAGGTGGGTGTGAACGTAAGGTATGGTAAGTGATACTCGGTGCATACCTTACGCACAAATGCCTTTACAGCTGATGCATCATTAATTCTTTCTCCTGCATATGTGTGAAAAACGGTTCCTCCCGTGTACCTCGCCTGGATTTCATCTTGCAGATCCAGGGCTTCAAATATATCGTCCGTAAAGTTCACAGGTAGCTGCGTAGAGTTAGTGTAAAAAGGTTCACCTTTGTTCTCCGCATATATATCCTGATTGGCGCAGATGATGTCTGCATATTTTGCCTTATCAATTTTCGCAAGGCGGTATGAAGTGCCTTCCGCAGGAGTCGATTCGAGATTATAGTTGTTCTTCGTTTCCTTTTGGAATTCTATAAGCCTTTTTCTCATGAAATCCAATATCTTCAAAGTGAATTTCTGCCCTTCCTCGGAGGCTATATTCTTGCCTAAAAAATTGAGACAGGCTTCATTCATGCCAACAAGCCCAATTGTTGAAAAGTGATTTTTCCAATATTCGCCAAAGCGTTTCTTTATATCTCTCAGGTAATATTTTGTGTATGGATAGAGGTTTCCCTCTGTAAATTTTTCCAGTACTTTTCTCTTGGTCTCCAAACTCTCCTTGGCAATGATCATGAGTTTTTCAAGACGTTCCATAAATTCGTCTTCTGTCTTAGACAGGTAGCCGATTCTCGGCATATTCATCGTAATCACGCCAATAGAACCAGTTAATGGATTTGAGCCGAATAAACCACCTCCCCTTTTTTCCAATTCCCTGTTATCAATACGAAGTCTGCAGCACATGCTCCTCGCATCTTCCGGGTTCATGTCTGAGTTTATGAAATTCGAAAAATAGGGCACCCCATACTTGGCTGTCATTTCCCATAAGTCGTCAAGATTACGATCCTCCCAATTGAATTCCTTTGTTATGTTATATGTTGGTATGGGAAATGTAAAAACCCTGCCCTTGGCGTCTCCGTCAGCCATGACTTGAAGGAAAGCCTTATTGAAGAGATTCATCTCCTCCTGAAAATCCTTGTACGTCTCTTTCTGCGGTTTGCCTCCAATAATTACATTTTGATCGGCGTAATACTTCGGTACCTTCACATCCAGGGTGACGTTTGTAAAAGGGGTCTGGAAACCTACCCTCGTCGGAACGTTAATATTAAATATAAATTCCTGCAGAGCCTGCCTTATTTCACTATAACTCAAACGATCGTACCTTATGAAAGGCGCCAGAAGTGTATCAAAATTGGAGAAAGCCTGAGCGCCGGCCGCTTCCCCCTGAAGGGTATAAAAGAAATTAACGACCTGCCCAAGGGCACTGCGAAGGTGCTTGGCAGGTTTGCTCTCAACCTTACCGGAGACACCCCTGAATCCCTCCAGAAGAAGATCATACAGATCCCACCCAACACAGTATACGGAAAGAAGACTCAAATCATGGATATGAAAATCGCCGTCTGTGTGGGCTTTTCTGATCTCCGGCGAATAAATCTCATTTAACCAGTAGACCTTACTGACTTCGGAAGATATATAGTTGTTCAAACCCTGCAAAGAATAATCCATATTGCTGTTCTCATTAATCTTCCAGTCCTTCTTCTTAAGATACTGATCGACCAGATCAACCTCCATCTTATTGGTAATTTCCCTTAATCTGGCGTGCTGATCCCTATATATAATATAGGCTTTAGCGGTTCGACGATAAGGGGAAGATAAAAGTACCTCTTCCACGATGTCCTGAAACTCTTCCACTGTCATTACCTTGTCGTCGAAGAGTTTCTCCGCTAAATTAAGAACTTTTATCGTTAGTTTTCTCGCTATGGCCCCATCAAACTCACCCGTTGCGGCTCCGGCCTTCTCAATGGCATTAGTTATCTTTTCTGTGTTGAATTTTACTAACCGGCCATCCCTCTTTCTTATCTTTCCATACATATAACGCCCCCTCCTTGGCTCCGCAATGAAAGTGTGGTCTCAGTGCAATCATTCTACCCTATATATTGGGGTAGGGAACCAGCATACTACTATATATTGATATAATCAAGACAAAAAACAAGATTTTTTTCTATCTCATTCCGTACCTTACTCAATCGCCAAATACGTGCAATACTGCGATAATAAGGCTTCAGTTTCTGAAAAAGATCGTCCTACAATAAGCGGACTGCCATAAATTAAGGCGGGTCAAGCGGATCACGGCATCTCATGGGCATCCAAGATCAGCCGTCTCTCGAGAATTGCCTTTGTGACGATTGAAGCATTATGATTTTGCGAACTGGCGGGGTGAGCACGAAAAATGCGGCAATTACCGGAAACCATTAGATATTCGGGAATATCCTCTACGAAGCTCCTATTGGGCTAAGCAGGAATATGCAGGAACGGCCTATCGTCAGCAGGTCTGCAATAAACTTTTTCCCACCGAGACAGGCCTCATATGTATCATACCGAATCCGTCATCCCTATTTTTTCAATGCCTTCTTAACAAGGACTTGCGAATTGCGAAACATAACTTCTGTTTCCGCCTCTGTCAAACCTGCGCCCAGTGCGATTTTTTGCGCCATTTCCTTATGGACAAGATCATGGGGGGCATGGCTGTCGCTATTTAGAATGATAGGGGCTTTTGATTGGCGGGCCATCTTTGCGACATGTCCATTCGTCAAACTATGTCCCTTCCTGGTCGTAATTTCGAGATATATTGAATTTCTTGCCGCCTCCATAGCTTCTTCTTCCGTAATCAGGCCGGGATGCGCAAGTATATCAATAGGAGCTCTAAGGGCAGCAATATTAGTGCCTGCCACAACCGGTTCAACAATCGTTTCGCCGTGCACTACAATGATCTTCGCTCCTGTATGTCTGGCCTCCACGGCAAGATCGTAAATATATTCCGGAGGAACATGGGTCAGCTCTATACCTGGAATCACCTGTATGGCAAGGGCATCCGTCAATTTCTGACAGACTTTCACAAGCCGGGGAATAATAAAATCAAAATTGGAATGGTCACCATGATCGGTTATGGCAAGGACACTGTATCCCGTTACTTTCGCCCTCCTCGCCAGTTCTGAGGGAATCAGCTCACCGTCACTAAAAATTGAATGCGTATGTAGGTCTATCACAGGGCGTTACCTCACCGGTATGTTAAACAATAGCGACCATTTCATTTGGTCAACGCTATTCATTAAGTAGCAAATTCGTGAGATGCGGTCAACAAACGATATGGATTATCTTATAGAAATCAAGCAGCGCTGATTCCATCGGAAGGGGATTGAAACGAGAAACTCATAGTTGTTTCCTCCGTATGCGCCCTGCCCTTGCGAATAGGACATTCAATCTTTTTCTTGACAAACATCTTCAAATCCATGTTAGTCTCTCATTAAATAAGGACTTAATTCCCCATCTACGTTTATGCTAAAAATTATCGATCGATAGATCCTCAAGGAAATTGCCTATCCATTTTTCCTTATTCTTTTTGTTCTGACATTTGTTCTTCTCATGGGCAAAATCATACAGCTCATGGACCTCATGGTCAATAAGGGTGTTAGTTTCATTGATATATCAAAGCTTTTTCTATTGTTAACACCGGCATTTCTGATATTGACCATTCCCATATCACTGCTGATATCGATACTGATTGGATTGGGAAGGCTTTCCGGTGACAACGAATTAACCATTCTAAAGGCATCCGGCATGAGCTTATACAGACTCGTAGGCCCCGTTGCCCTTGCTTCATTAATAGCCTTTACCATAACGGCTGTCACGAGTCTTTTCTTAGTTCCCCACAGCAAGTACGCGACGAAAAATCTGCTCTTTAACGTCGCAAAGAAAAAAGCGAGCGTCGGCATTAAAGAAAAAGTGTTCAACGACGATTTCAAAGGAATTGTTCTTTACGCAGAAAGTATTCCTGTTCACGGCGATTACATGGAAGGAGTCATCATCCAAGATACAAGAATCAGCAAGGAACCTAGCACCATTATAGCGGAGAAAGCTTTTCTTGTATCAGACCCTTCACTGATGACAGTAACCCTGCGATTGGAAAACGGCAGTACGCATACGGTCGACAAAATGCTGAAGAACTATCGAAAAATGGATTTCAACTCATATGACGTAAATCTCGATATTGAGTCGTCTATCGCCGAAGCAAAAAAAGTCGGCGCAAAGGACAGTACCGAGATGACGGTCTGGGAACTGTCTCAGAAACTTAAGACGGCTGGTTTGGAAGATGCAGTTTTCCGGGAAATGGCCATTGAATTTTATAAGACGATCACAACTCCCCTTGCATGCATAGTCTTCGGCATTCTGGGAATTCCCTTGAGTATCAGGGCGCACAGGGCTGTAAGATCAAGGGGGTTTACTCTCGGCCTTATCATCGTCTTCATTTATTACATCATACGTCTTGGCGGCGAGGCCCTCATAGAAACAGGAAGACTCTCACCTCTCATCGGAACATGGTCTCCCAATATTATATTCTGTATCGCTGGATTTTATCTTTTGATCAGGTCGGCAAATGACAGGCCCCTTCGCATAGAGATACCCATCGGAGCCTATTTGAAGCAACTGATGCGTAAGTGTGCAAAGAGAATTGATTCATGACTATATTAGATCGATATGTAACTAAGGAGTTCATCAGGTTGTTTGTTCTCGTCCTGGTGCTGTTCACGTCACTCTTCCTGATTGTTGAATTTGTTGAACGCATAAGAATGTTCTTGAGCAACAATGCCTCCCTCAAGCAGATCCTGTCATATTTCTTTTTCATGATCCCCATGATGATTTCTCAGACTATTCCAGCTACGGCACTGCTCGCCGCTCTCTTAACTTTCAGCACCCTTGCCAGAAATTCCGAAGTGATGGCCATGAAGGCAAACGGCATCAGCCTCTATAGGACTTCCATGCCAGTGTTTATCACATCTGTGCTGATCTGTATATTTGCCTTTGTCAATAGTGAACTTGTTACACCATACAGTAACCAAAAGGCTGACAACGTTGTATACGTAGAAGTGCAAAAGCGCGAGCCACTGGGAACATTTAAACAGAACCAACTCTGGTATAGAGGACAAAGCGGCATATACAATTTCGGGTTTTTTGACCCTAAAACGAATATTATACAGGGAATTGCGATAAATTATTTGGATAAGAACTTTACGCTGACGGCGCGTATCAACGCGGAAAAGGCGGAGTGGAAAGATGACAAATGGGTATTTTACAACCTCTTGATAACGCGCTTTGGAGGAGAATTCCCCTTACTCGAGTGGGTTTCCTCTACGGTGATAGACCTCCCGGAGAAACCAGCGGATTTCAACCTCGTTCAAAAAGAAGCTGAAAAGATGGGATTTATTGAACTAAAAAACTACACTAGGAAGCTTCAATATGAAGGATACGATGCCACGCGATATTTAGTTGATATGCACGGCAAAATCGCATTTACTCTCGTCATCATCATTCTCATCATGATTGGAATTTCTTTTTCGCTTATGAAGACCGAAAGAAGCGGCGGCGTCATGCAGAGCATTGGCGTCGGCATTATCATAGGATTCTCCTATTGGATTGTCCATGCCTTCTCCATGTCTCTTGGCCGCTCCGGTTCAATACCTCCCATTCTCTCCGCGTGGTTTGCAAACATTATTTTCGGAACCGCATCGGTTATCATGTTCTTCCGCGTCAAGACCTGAGTCCGGTCCCTGATTCCTGCTACCCTAGTAACGGTAATAATCGGGCTTGAAGGGGCCCGCTATGGGAATGCCAAGATAATCGGCCTGTTCTTTGGTTAATCTTGACAGTTTGGCGCCCAGTCTTCTTAAATGTAGTCTTGCTACCTCTTCATCTATCTTTTTTGGCAGGGTGTGAACACCAACTTCATATTTCCCGGATGCAAGTTCAATTTGAGCAAGGCACTGATTGGTAAAGCTGGTACTCATGACAAAGCTTGGATGACCGGTAGCACAGCCGAGGTTTACCAGTCTTCCTTCCGCAAGGACGATAATTGAATGCCCGGACTTGAGAGTCCATTTATCGACCTGGGGTTTTATGTTTTCCCTTTTGCAACCTTTGCTTTTTTCCAAATATTGCATTTCTATCTCGCTGTCAAAGTGTCCTATATTGCATATAATGGCCTCATTCTTCATCCTGTTCATATGCTTGCCGGTGATGACCTTGCAGCAGCCCGTGGCCGTAATAAAAATATCGCCCTTTGAGACGACATCGTCCAGCGTCTTCACGTCATAGCCCTCCATAGCCGCCTGAAGAGCGCTAATCGGATCGATCTCGGTGATGACCACTCGGGCTCCAA
Source organism: uncultured Syntrophaceae bacterium (assembly GCA_903893135.1). Classification (GTDB taxonomy): domain Bacteria; phylum Desulfobacterota; class Syntrophia; order Syntrophales; family UBA2185; genus Fen-1135. The sequence continues at coordinate 10,184 of CAITLA010000276.1, forward strand.
AACCCCTCATTGATTGCGCACATCCCTTACCAACGTCGCCGTATCCGCAGATGACAACCATCTTGCCGGCAAACATCACGTCAGTTGCCCTCTTAATCCCATCAGCGAGCGATTCCCGGCAGCCATACAGATTATCGAATTTTGACTTGGTCACCGAATCATTGACATTGATGGCCGGAAAGAGAAGCTCCCCCGCTTGCGCCATCTGGTAAAGTCTGTGAACACCCGTTGTTGTCTCTTCAGACACGCCAAGAATTCCGGAAGCGACTTTATGCCAGTGTTTAGGATCCCGTTGCAACGAGTACCTCATGCGATCCACAATAATCTGTAATTCTCTATGATCGTATTTTCGCTCGAGCAGCAAAGGATCCTTTTCATACTTAACGCCATGATGAATATAAAGTGTCGCGTCGCCTCCGTCATCGACAATAAGATCTGGGCCGGAACCATCAGGCCATGTCAGCGCCTGTTCTGTACACCACCAGTATTCTTCAAGCGTTTCGCCTTTCCAAGCAAAAACAGCCGCAGATCTTGCCTTCGCTATTGCCGCGGCCGCATGATCCTGAGTCGAGAAAATATTGCATGATGCCCATCTGATGTCCCCGCCAAGCTCTTTAAGCGTCTCTATAAGCATGGCTGTCTGAATTGTCATGTGCAGGCTGCCCGCGATCTTTAACCCCATGAGCGGCTTCTTGGGACCATATTTTGCCCTCACGGCCATAAGTCCGGGCATTTCATTTTCGGCAAGTTCAATCTCTTTTCGTCCCCAGCCGGCAAGACCGATCTCTGAAATTTTGTATGGTAAATTCTTGACAAGTTTGAGATATGTCATAAGGTCCTCCACTCCGAATCTTAGGGCTCAATGCCTTGACGTCTATATTGACGCAGCCTGTCTTAAGGCTTCAACCATGTCAGTCTTTTCCCAGATATAGTCATCCAGGAAAAATGTCTTGGGAAGCTGTCGGTAAATTTTACCGTCCAGAAGGGCAATTTTTTCAATCATGCCTCTGGGAGACAAGTCGAAATATTCTTTAATCATTGTTGTTATTAAATCTAATTCGCTTCATCTATTTTATCCTTCCCGCTGTAAAATTTGTCCTTCCTTTTTGCGCGCTCCGACGGAGTTACGATACCGACAGAAATAATGTACGTTAAGGCTTCTTCGACTGACATACTCACCTCAACCAATTCATCTTCTGGCACTATAATGAGATAGCCCGATGTCGGGTTGGGGGTTGTCGGCAAGAAAACGCTGATCAGGTTCTCCCCGGTCTCCCTCTTGATCTCCCAATTAGGTTTGCCTGTCACAAAGCCAATTGTGTATAAACCTTTCCTGGGAAATTCTACCAGCACAACCCGCTTGAAACTGCTTCTCCTGTCCATGACCATGGTATCGGAGAATCGTTTGATAGTCTGATAAATATTCCTTACAAAAGGTATCCTATAAAGAAGGTCTTCTCCGGATTGGACTATTTTATTGCCGACATAACTCGCTGTGATGAGGCCGCAGATGAAAATCAAGATTACAGTTACAATAGTTCCAAGGCCGGGAATATGAATGCCCAGTAACGTGTCAGGATGATATCTTGCGGGGATAATCTTAAGCAGACCATCCATTATATCTATGAGAAAGAAAAGGATATAAAGCGTCAATCCTATCGGGACAGTAACAGCAAGACCCGTCAAAAAAATCTGCTTCAGTTTCTTTTTCAATGGTCGATGACTTTCATGCCTTTTTCAAAGTATGCATACTTAACAAAAAAATAAGCTGTTTTCAACTGCTATTTAAAAAGGGGTTAGGTGCAACTACACCAAAACCCCTTCTATAATTCAGATCTCGAATTGTTGCTTATTCGGTACAGCTCTTGTGAATACTACTTATCCTTCTTGACCCTGTTCTTATCGTCCAAAAAAATACATTTAGGACACCACTTCTTTGGAGCAGGATCGTCAAGCAGGGCATAACTAGCAACAATAACAATGTCGCCCTTGGAAGCTTTCCATGCTGCAGCGCCATTGAGACATATGACGCCGGAATCCTGTTCTCCCTCTATCACGTAAGTGGAAAATCTCTCACCGTTGGAGACATTATAAATGTCGACTCTCTCATAGGGCAGTATATCCGCAGCATTCATCAGCCTCTTATCAATTGTGATGCTACCTTCATAGTGGAGGTTGGCATCAGTCACTGTTGCCCTGTGCAATTTTGATTTGAGCATAAACCTTTGCATGTTGTGTCTTCCCACCTCCAGAAAAGCCAAACTTCAACATTCTAAGTAATCATCATACGTCGAGCCGATTCCCGAATACGTAATTGTCTAACAGTCTCGTCTTATTAATCTTGACGGCAAGGGCCAAAACAGACTCTCCCTCAATATGTCCGATATCCTTAAGGGTTGTTGTATCGCATATTTTAGCATAATCGATATTTGTATGGGGATGACGTTCTATGTACTTCCTCACCTGCGCCATGATAGCCGCGACATCCCTTTCTCCCCTGTCATACATCTCTTTGGCTATATTTAGGGAACGGCTCAGACTCAGAGCCCCTTCCCTCTCATCTGTCTTCAAGTACACATTTCGCGAGCTCATAGCGAGGCCATCAGGTTCCCTCACTATCGGCATGCCAATAATATCGAGGTCCATATTAAGGTCTAGAACCATTCTCTTAATGGCTACAAGTTGCTGGAAGTCCTTCTTGCCGAAGATCGCAGAGTGCGGTTTGACAATATTGAAAAGTTTTGCGCATACTGTTGTGACGCCACGGAAATGCCCAGGCCGGGACATTCCACAGAGGTTCTGCGTAACGTTGTCAACATTGACATAGGTCTGATAATGTTCAGGGTACATCTCTTTATCTTCCGGATAGAAGATCACATCAACGCCTGCATCTCTCGCCAAGCCCTTATCTCTCTCAAAATCTCTCGGATACTTTTCAAAATCTTCACTCGGACCGAATTGCGTCGGGTTCACGTAGATGCTGATAGCCAGGCAGTCCGCCCGCTGCCTTCCTTCTCTCATCAAACTCAAATGGCCATCGTGAAAATAACCCATTGTAGGAACAAAGGATATTTTCTGTCCCGAATTCCTGGCGGATTCGGAGAATACCTGCATTTCTCTGATGGAACTAATAATCTTCATCTCAATCCCGCACCCATAAAAAAAGCCTCAACGTCAGAGACGCGAGGCTTTACATATAACCAGTGCAGTATGCCTTCGTTTTACCTCCCGTCTCAGTCCGCAACCGGATCCAAGCGGCCGACAGTCACTAACAAAATAACAGTATCGTGTCAAGGCATTTTTATTGAATGGAGGGCGTTAGATAATTTCCCGATTTCCAGAGCGGTTAGTGTCTCGCCCCTTCTCGCGCCATCGATGCCTGAATTCTTGAGTGCATTTGCCATATCCATAGCCGAATAACCCAGCAAACTGAGGCCCCTAAGATTATTCAACAACGTTTTCCGTCTTTTGGCAAAAGCTGTTTTCGCAATCTTGAAGAAAAAATCATGATCTGCCAAATCCAGTTGAGGCTTTTCTCGGATCACCATTTTCAGCACGGAGGACATTACCGCAGGCTTCGGATAGAAACAGCTGCGTGGGATTGCCATTTCACGAGAGCATAAAAGATACATGGAAACCAGAACCGTCGGCACCCCGTAAGCCTTTGTCCCGGGTGTCGCAATAAGCCTGTCTGCCAGTTCTTTTTGAAACATGAGAATCATGGACGATATATGGTCCCGGTAAGCCAACAGGCGGAATAGTATCTGTGAGGAAATGTTATAGGGAATATTTCCGATGACCTTGATCTTCCGCGATGGCAATTCGCCGATGGCTGAGGAAAAATCATATTCAAGGACATCTGCCTGGACAATGTCCACATGACGGTAAGGCGCCATCCTTTTTTTCAAGATACCGACCATTCTTGGATCTATGTCGAGGGCAATCACCTTCCTTGCCTGTTTCGCTATTGCCTCCGTCATGAGACCCACGCCCGCACCTATCTCGACTATGATATCATCTTCCTGGATATTTGATATTCTGATGATCTTGTTTATGGAATTTCTATCCTCGAGAAAAGACTGGCCCAAGCGTTTGAGCGGCCGGATCCCATGATCTGTGAGGATTTCTCTTACTGTCGTCATAATTCCCTTTTTAGGCACTTCCAAGAACCGCGGCACTATGAATTATGCTTTAATAAAGAATCCAGGGGCCATCTGGAAACTGCGTTTAAATTCAAAGAGTCCTTTAGCCCCCTTGTCAATAGATGCTCACCTACGACGGCAATCATAGCCGCATTATCCGTACAAAAGATGGGGGGCGGAATGTACACATGAAATCCCTTGAGCCTGGATTCCTCGGCAAATCTTTCTCTGAGTCGGCTGTTTGCAGCAACCCCGCCGCATACGACAATTCTTGATATAGAGTGAATCTCCGCGGCCTTAAGAGTTTTTTCCACAAGGACATCAATGATAGCTTCCTGGTAACTGGCGGCCACGTTCGGCAGCTCATCGTCGCTGAGGGGACATTCTCTCTTCTTTATGTACACCAAGAGGGATGTTTTCAGGCCGCTGAAACTGAAATCCAGACTATCTCTCATGGCCCTGGGGAATTCAATCCGCTTTCGGTTTCCCTTTTTTGCCAGCCTGTCGATGATGACGCCGCCCGGATACCCCATATTCAATAGTTTGGCAGCTTTGTCAAACGCCTCACCCGCAGCATCGTCCCTCGTCTGGCCCAGAACGGTAAAATCCTGAAAGTCTTTCATCAGGTATATGTTCGTATGCCCACCGGACACTACCAGAGCTACAAGGGGAAACTCGGGGTGGTCGGGACTGAGAAAGATGGATGCTACGTGACCCGCGAGGTGGTTCACTCCCACAAACGGTATTTTTAGAGCAAACGCAATAGCCTTAGCCGCTGACAAGCCCACAAGCAGAGAACCAACCAGTCCAGGTCCCCTGGTGACCGCTATTCCTTCGATATCACTTAACGTTACGGAGGCGTCATTAAGCGCTTCGCATATGACCGGTATGATCATTTCCATATGTTTGCGTGATGCGATTTCCGGTACAACGCCGCCATATATCTTGTGCAGGTCCACCTGAGAAGCAATAACATTAGAAAGAAGTAATTTGCCATCCCCCAGAACCGCAGCAGCTGTCTCGTCACAGGATGTCTCTATTCCCAAAACATACATTTTTTTATCCCCAGGCTAATTTCCTTTTTACAAATAATGCCGAATTATATATAGAAGTAAACAACCTTTGTAAATAACTTTCGAAAATTGCGGAAAGTTCTGAGGAATTAAGCGCCGTGGAAATCACTACTGACTTTTTGATCTTAGGCAGCGGCATTGCAGGATTAAGCTTTGCCATCAAGGCAGCAGATCTCGGCACCGTGGCCATAGTTACGAAAAAAGAAAAATCCGAATCAAACACGAACATGGCTCAAGGAGGGATAGCAGCGGTTTATGACAAAGAGGACCGCTTTGAATATCATATAAATGATACCATCGCCTCCGGGGCCGGTCTTTGTAAAGAAGAAGTTGTCAGATTTGTCGTAGTGGATGGCCCTGAAAGGATCAAGGAGCTTCTGGAGTGGGGGGTGGAATTCACAAGGACGGGAGATGACGATGCCAGTCATTATGACCTGGGACGAGAAGGCGGACACTCCATGAGGCGCGTTCTGCACGCGCGGGATCTCACTGGCCAGGAAATAGAGCGTGCCCTCCACGAAAAAGCCAGCCTAAAGAGAAATATAGATATTTTCGAAAACCACATCGGCATTGATCTTATATTGGAATCAGCTATTCCGGGCAGAGAGAAGGGCCCCCGGCAGAAGTGTCTCGGTGCTTATATACTGGATACGGACCGCAATCAAATTCATACTTTCAAGGCGAAATTCGTCATTCTGGCCACGGGCGGTTCCGGGAAAGTATACCTTATTACAACAAATCCTGATATTGCCACAGGAGACGGCATTGCCATGGCCTACAGAGCGGGCGCCTTCATAGCTAATATGGAGTTCATCCAGTTTCATCCCACCTGTCTATACCACCCCGAAGCGAAATCCTATCTCATCAGCGAAGCCCTCAGGGGGGAAGGCGGTCTCTTGAGATTAAAAGACGGCTCCACTTTCATGGAGAAATACCATCCCATGAAGAGCCTTGCACCCAGGGATATTGTTGCCAAGGCCATCGATACGGAGTTGAAAAAATCCGGTGATGAATACGTCTTGCTCGACATAACACACAAAGACAGAGATTTTATAATCAGCAGATTTCCCAATATCCACAATAGGTGTCTTGCTTTCGGCATAGATATCACAAGAGATCCGATCCCTGTCGTTCCAGCTGCTCACTACCAGTGCGGAGGCGTGTCGACGGACCATTACGGAGAAACTAATATTGAACGGCTCTTTGCTTGCGGTGAGGTCGCATGTACAGGGCTTCATGGGGCGAACCGTCTGGCAAGCAACTCGCTCTTGGAAGCCGTAGTATTTGCCCATCGGTCATTTGTCAGAATAGCAGAGAAGTTTCCTGCCACGAAAGATGAGCCGATACCTATCCTGCCCTGGGATCCAAGGGGGGCCACGGAAAGCGATGAATCTATCGTCGTAGCCCACAATTGGGATGAAGTCAGAAGATGTATGGGAAATTACGTGGGTATTGTTCGATCAAACAAGAGGCTTGAACGTGCTCACCGACGCATTGACCTCATCAGCCGCGAAATAGATGAATACTATAGAAATTTCATCGTCACGAGGGACCTAATTGAACTCCGTAATATTGCGACGGTTGCAAAAATAATTATTCAATGCGCCCGGATAAGAAAAGAAAGCAGGGGGCTTCACTACAACATAGATTATCCGGAAAAAGACGACAGGTTATGGTTGAACGATACCGTTATTTCCAAAGACCAGCCTACAGGTAATGAAATGCAGTGAGCATCTATTTTTTGACCCTGTTTATGGATTCTATGTGATATTAGCCAAATACCCTCTTAAATATAAAATCAATATGCCTCAGGAAATTCTCGATTCTGCATGCATCTTCAATATCTTTTCCGTTCATGTGCGACATCACTTCGTTATCTTCCAAAAGCAACCGCTGAAAATCAATTCCCTCATTCCATGACCTCATGGTATTTCTCTGTACAACTCTATAGGCATCCTCCCTGGACATCCCTTGCTCAATGAGTTTCAACAGCACCGTCTGGGAAAAAATGACCCCCTTCGTCATGCCCAGATTTGCAAGCATCCTCTCCGGATATATGACAAGATTTCGCACCAACTCAGTAAACCTATGGAGCATGAAATCCAGGAGAATCGTAGCGTCCGGTGCAATGACCCTCTCTACTGACGAGTGACTGATGTCCCGCTCATGCCAAAGGGCGACGTCCTCCAGCGAAGCCAGCGCATATGACCTCATCAGGCGAGCCAGTCCGGAGAGGTTTTCCGACAAAACGGGATTCCGCTTGTGGGGCATGGCCGATGAGCCTTTCTGTCCGGGCGCGAAATATTCTTCCACCTCTCTGGCTTCCGTTCTCTGAAGCAATCTGATCTCCTGGGAAAATTTATCGATGGAAGACGCAACTATGGCCAGAGTGGTAAAAAATTCGGCGTGTCTGTCCCGCTGAACAATCTGGGATGATATGGGCGCAGGTTTCAGCCCCAGTTTTTGACAGACATATTCCTCAATTGAAGGATCGATAAAGGAGAATGTCCCGACGGCGCCGGAAATCTTACCGTAGCTGATCGCATCTTTTGCCCGGACCAGACGTGTCAAATTCCTCTCCATTTCCTGGTACCATAGAGCCATCTTCAGACCGAAGGTTATGGGTTCAGCATGAATTCCGTGAGACCTCCCTATCATTACCGTATGTCTGTGCTCTGTCGCTTTGCTCTTCAAGACCGGCAAAAGCAGGTTCACATCATCGATGAGTATCTGTGATGCTTCTCTGAGAAGAACGGCAAGTGATGTATCCAAGACGTCCGATGAGGTAAGACCCATATGAATAAACCTGCCGTCTTCCCCCACCTTTTCCGTTAAAGAAGTCAGGAAAGCGATCACGTCATGTTTAGTCGTCTTTTCTATCTCTTCAATTCTGGCTATGTCAAACCCGGCTCTGTCCTTAATATTCTTGAGAGACTTTTCGGGAATATCCCCTCTCTTAGCCATAGCTTCACATGCCAATATCTCTATATCGAGCCATGTCTGATATCTGTTTTCAGTGCGCCATACGGCGTTCATCTTGTCTCTTGAATATCTCGGGATCAATCTTCTCCTCCTGATATCTTTATTGTTCTTCTTGAATCAGTCGCATTACTTTTGAAATATAGAACAAATTGGCTGAAAAAGAAATCAAAAAAGCTGTCTATATTGCGCCATATAACGTATAATAAATCCCGTGAAATTTAACCATGAGAGATCATGGATCTTAATGGCATCACGGCGGTGGATCATCACGCAATATCCTGTCTTCGGAGCGGGGTAAGGCCAAGTGATGAACGTGTTCTTTTCCACAGATCCATGCCTTCGCTGTGGAAGGCCTGAGTATAGCTTAACAATACATATACTGAATTCATGCATGAATTTTCGCAAGGAGCGTTAAAATGGATATTTCTGATTTTAGAAAACCGGATTTCGATATAGACCCGATTTTTTTGAACCGGTGGTCGCCGCGAAGCATGTCAGGTGATGAGATCAGCCGAGACGTATTATTCTCTCTTTTCGAGGCGGCCCGGTGGGCTCCATCGTCAAATAACAACCAGCCTTGGCGGTTTCTTTATGCGCGAAGAAACACAGATTACTGGCCCATATTTTTCGATCTTCTGACAGAACAAAATAAAATTTGGGCAAAGAATGCCGCCGTATTGATTGTTGTCATCTCTAAGAAAACCTTCGACTACAATGAAAAGCCTGCGCGCACTCATTCATACGATGCCGGTGCAGCCTGGGAAAATCTCGCACTTCAGGGTTCTTTGAAGGCATTGGTCATCCATGGCATGCAGGGTTTTGATTATGACGGAGCAAGGAGGACTCTCAATATTCCCGATGTCTTTCAGGTAGAGGCCATGATTGCCATAGGGAAGCCGGGGAAAAAGGAGGATCTTCCAGAGGGCCTCCAAGAAAGAGAAATACCTTCACCAAGAAAGAAGCTTTCGGAAATCGTGATGGAAGGAAATTTCACGCCTGAAAAAAATATTGCATAACCTCAAACATTGATCTAATGACTTTTTTATTTATTTGCCACTACGATCTTTTGTATCTGAGGAATCGCTGTTCTCATCTTATCAGCAATTCCGGGAGAAGCATTTCGCCTTTTCTCCGGGATATATGGAAATGATCTGATAACGCCGGCAATAGATCACTATGCAGAGGAGAAAATATGTTTCTTTTTAAAAAAATAGTTGCTCCCCTATTCTCACCCGTGACACTGATCCTTGAACTTTTCTTGATCGGTCTGGTTCTGCTTTGGTTTACAAAGAGACAGAAAACGGGAAAAACGATCATAACGTTTGGTGTAATTGTGCTTGCCATTCTCAGTTATGGATCTTTCTCTGACTTCTTGCTAACCTCCCTTGAACGGCAATATCCTCCTCTCATGATCGAGAGCGCTGACGGCAGCCTATCTTCTTCTGATTCCATTCATTCCGTTAAGTGGATTGTCCTTCTGGGTGGCGGCCACATAGCCGATCCAAGAGTCCCCGTCACAAGCCAGATATCAAATGAATCTCTCACTCGCCTTGTGGAATGCGTCCGCATTCACAGACTAATTGCGGGCAGCAAAATTATCCTTTCCGGTGGGGCGGTCTATGACTCATCATCTGAGGCAGGAACCTTTGCAAAGGTTGCCGCAATTCTCAATGTCAATGCGAGGGACATTGTACTGGATGATGTCTCCAGAGATACGGAGGAGCAGGCAGAGAATATACGGTCTATTGTGGGTCGGGACCGCTTTGTTTTAGTGACCTCCGCGTATCACATGCCCAGGTCCATGGTCATTTTTGAGAAAGCGGGGCTTAAGCCCATCCCTGCCCCGACCAACCACCTCGTCAAAGAGAGACAAATGAAGGTTCCTGAAGATTTTTTTCCCTCCTCCATGGGGCTTTTCAAGGCGGAGCATGCGATGCATGAATATCTCGGCATTTTATGGTTTAGGATGAGAAACAGGATGTGATACTGCCGGCAAAAAACGAATCTTGAATTTACAATGCTTAAATGTTACAAAGCATAAATAACTAAAGCTTGCTCACATAATCGGAGCTTATGAAACAGGAGATACAAATATGAAATACAGTCTAAAGTTGTCGATATGTCTTCTTCTTTTACTTACGGCATTCGGCACGCTCGCAGCAAAAGGTGAAAAAACAGTGGCTGTCCTGCCTTTTGCCTTACATAGCGCGGAAAGCATTGACTATGTCAAACAGGGCATTTGGGACATGCTCTCTTCCCGAATCGCTGTCACTGACAAGATAGAGGTCATCAGCAAGGATTCCGTCCTTCAAGCCATGAAAGGAAAGGAAGGGAAGGATCTGGCCCTTCAAGATATTTACGGCCTCGGGAAAAAAATGAATGCCGATTTTGTCGTATATGGAAGCATCACAAAGTTTGGCAACAGTATGAGCATCGATGGGAAGCTTGTCGACATAGCCGCGAACAAGTCAACGGTGAGCCTCTTTACTCAGAGCCAGGGCATGGATGAGGTCATAGTGAAGATTAATGACTTTGCCCGCAACATAGACAACCATATCTTAGGCACGGTCCCCCCGTCCTTTGCCCCGCCGCTGGCGTCAGCGCAGGCCCCAGCACCGACGCAGCAGGCGCCGCAAGATTCCCGTGAATCTGATATTATCGGGGGAATGAAAAAGAGCAAGAAAGGCACCTTTACCGCTGTTATTAATCCTGACTTCATAACCTCCGCCAGGCCCATCGATAGAAAAGGTTTCTGGATGAGTCCGAAATTTCCGACCGAATTCAGGGGTATGGATATTGGTGATGTCACGGGTGACGGTCTTAATAAAGTCGTCATTATCGATACACATAACGTCATGATCTACCAAAAGAAGGACAAGGATTTTATCCTGGTACAAAAGATACCGGGAAGATCATCCGATAATTATCTTGCCGTTGATGTGGCTGACATCAATCACAACGGCGTCAAAGAAATCATTGTCACGAGCATGACGCGAAATGTCGTTGATTCCTTCGTCCTTGAGTACAGGGATGGAAAATTCGTCAAGATCGCTTCAAAGCTGCCCTGGTTTATGAGGGTCATTGACACTCCCGCGGGATCTATCCTCCTGGGCCAGACAAGAGGGATGGTCAAGCCCTTCAGCAACCCAATCCATGAGATAATATGGGAAGAGGGGCAATACAAAGTGGGAAAGAAAATGAAAATCCCCGTGGGGCTTTCCGTCTATGGTCTGACGATAGACAATCTGGAAACCGGGGGGAATGAAAAGATAATAGCCCTTGATGATTACGACTATCTTTTCATATACGAACAAACAGACAAGCCGCTCATGAGCCTGAAGAGACTGGGAGGAAGCCCTGAACGAATCTACAAAAGTGATGATAACTATGGGGGAAGCAACACCGTTATTGTAAATGATGATCTTTCGCCAGATGATGAAAATAGAACTACCTTCATTAATTCGAGAATTTTGACGATGGACGGCAAAGAGGGCAAGAAAGAGATTATTATCGTGAAAAACATTTCCTCCCTGGGAAGAATACTTAAAAATGTAAAAGTCTTTACATCAAGTGAGATATACGATCTTGAATGGGACGGTATCGGTCTCGTTGAGAACTGGAAAACACGGAAGATCAGCGGCTACGTGGCTGACTATCAATTAAAGGACATAGATAATGACGGGCAGAAGGAGATTGTCCTCGCCCTCGTACTGTCCGTGGGTGGCGAAGTTTCCGATAGAAGTGTTATTGTTTCCTATAAGATGAGCCGGGAGCCGAATCCATGACAGGGTTTGACAATATTGTCAGTTTTTTATATTAGTTTCTGTTATTGATATTACCTTTCACGCTGTTTTATCAAGCACGACGCTGTATCTATTTTAGTTATATCCTGGCGGTGTAGCTCAGACGGTTAGAGCATACGGCTCATATCCGTAGTGTCCGGGGTTCGATTCCCTGCACCGCCACCACTTAAATTATTTGAAAGCCTGGTATTAAACCAGGCTTTTCTTTATACCCGCTGAAAGTTCAAATGCGAGTCGGGAGTTTCGTTTATGAAGATCACGGAATAATCGGTGAATTTCTCATGAGGACGAAATTTATTCCCAAACCATGGATCAGAAATCCGCATATACAGACGATCCTGGGCTCTTTACGAATACGAAGTCAAGACCGACACCCAATGATCGAATGCGCAAAGGAAACGATCATCGATGGGGGTAACGGCGTACGGCTGCGCGGTTATCACTCGCTGCAATCTTTTGGAAAAAGCAGGGGTCTAATCACATTGCTCCATGGATGGGAAGGGAGCTCGGATTCGACATATGTCCTTTCCACAGGGAAATATCTTTACGACAGAGGTTATGATATATTTCGGCTTAATTTGAGAGACCACGGTGACAGCCATCATCTGAATGAAGGGCTTTTTCATGGAGCTCTCATAGAAGAAACATTTCAAGCCATTTACAACATCTCTCGTTTGTCCAAGAACGGGTCATATTACATTATCGGCTTTTCCCTTGGTGGAAATTTTGCACTCCGCATAGCGCTGAAACAGTCATCCTCGAGAATAGAAAATCTTAAACACATCATCTCCATCAGCCCCGCACTTGATCCATATAAGGCTACATTATCAATCGATGCGAGTCTCGCGATCTATAGATATTATTTTCTCAATAAATGGAAAGGTTCGCTAAGAAAAAAGCAGTTACTTTTTCCTGATAGATATGATTTTCATGAGATCTTGACAATGAAGACATGTATGGCCCTTACCGAGGCAATTATGCTCTACTATCCGGATTTCAAGAGTTACAGGGAATATTTCAATCAATATACATTGCTGGGTGATGTCTTTGCCAATCTTTCTGTGCCTGTTACAATCATTGCCTCTGAGGATGATCCCATAGTAACAATTGATGACATCCATGGTTTAAGAGAAAGCAGATATCTCGATATTTCTCTTCAGGCGTATGGTGGGCATTCTGGATTTCTTGATTTTGCCCCCTACTACTGTTGGTATGAAAGGGAAATTGAACAAATCCTTCGTCAGTCGGAAGAAGCGGTATGAAGATTATGAATACTGAGTGCCTGTCGGATAAGGATCACATTCTCCGTCTCATCGTAGAAAGGCTCGGCAGGTGTTCCATTGACTTTACAGAAAAGATGAATTTTATTCGAGCATCGAGAAGGGATAGAGAGGTTCATTCCGCTGCAGGTGTCTTGCTGCTCCTGCATTACACCGGCGATGCCCCTGCACCAAGTGGTAAAAAAAGTGAATTCATTTTCCAGCTCATTAAACGCTCCGCAAGGGTTGCGCAACCGGGTGACCTCAGCTGCCCCGGCGGCTTGTTACACAGTTTTTGGGATCCACTGTTGGCGCCGCTAATTTCAAGAAAAATTATTCCAATTTTGCGGGCTGATGCACTGAAATACGCCCTGCTAAGGAATAACGAGACCTTCAGGATGATTAACTTATTTCTGGCCAATGCCGTGAGGGAGTCATGGGAAGAGACCGGACTCAGCCCCTGGAATATCCTTTTTCTTGGTCCCCTTCCCTCTTATTCCCTGCTCCTATTCAGGCGGACAATTTTCCCCCTCGTCGGTTTTGTAAAAAGGAAATGGCATTTTTCTCCCAGTTCAGAGGTGGAAGGCATCGTAGAAATCCCTCTGATGAGTTTCTTCGATGAAAGCAATTACGGCCTTTACAATGTGGAGACTTCAAAAGAGTTAAAGATGCATAGAGAGCATACACGGGAATTCCCCTGTCTTATCACTTACGACAATCAGGGTAATGAAGAAATTCTCTGGGGTGCTACCTTCTACATCATCATGAATTTCTTGAAGATCATCCTTAACTTAGAAATTCCGGATCTGCATTCAAAGAGAGTAATAAACAGGACACTTGGGCCTGAATACCTAACAGGTAAGCCAAGATAGTATTAGGACTGATCTACTATTTTCTATTGACAAGGCATAATCAAGTAGTTACTTACGACCCTATCCAATCGGAAATATGCCCATCCTTCCGACAGGATTTTGCAGCAATTTTATAAGTGAGGTTACCATCTTTATTCTATGATAACGACAAGAACATCAGAAATCCTTCCCTTCATTGTCATGGACGTCCTTGAAAAAGCCCAGGAGATGCAACGGAGAGGAGAGGACATCATTCATCTGGAAGTTGGCGAACCCGATTTTGATACGCCGGAGTGCATCAGAGAGGCAGGTTGCAGGGCTATGAGAAGCGGGAAAACGCATTACACCCATAGCCTCGGTCTGCTGGAACTGCGAGAGGCAATCTGCGATCATTACTTCGACAAATATAAAGTGGCAATCTCGCCTGATCAAGTTGTGGTAACTTCCGGCACGTCTCCCGCTATGCTGGTCCTTTTCGCTACGATATTGAATGCCGGTGACGAGATCATCATTTCAGACCCCCACTACGCCTGTTATCCCAACTTCATCAGGTTCTTCGAAGGCATACCTGTTACCGTCAACGTTTATGAAGAAGATGGTTTCCAGTATACTTCAGAGGCAATTAAAGAGCGGATTACCGGGCGCACTGCAGGCATTATGATAAACTCACCCTCCAACCCGACGGGGAACCTCCTCCGCAAAGAAAGAATGGCGGAAATTGCATCACTGGGTGTTCCCGTTATCTCTGATGAAATTTACCATGGCCTTGTCTACGAAGAAAAAGAGCACAGCATCCTTGAATTTACGGACAATGCCTTCGTATTCAACGGCTTTTCCAAGGCGTATGCAATGACGGGATGGCGGCTCGGCTATTTGATCGCCCCCAAATCCTATATCAGGCCCATGCAGAAGTTGCTGCAGAACCTTTTCATATCCGCCAACTCCTTCGTCCAATGGGCTGGTGTAACTGCCTTGCGCGAGGCAGGAGGCGAAGTTGAACGGATGAGAAACATCTACAATGAAAGAAGAAAGTTCTTAATCAAGCGACTTCGGGAAATGGGACTCGGTGTCAGAGTGGAACCCACTGGCGCTTTCTACGTACTCGGAAATATAAAGTCTTTGTCACAGGACTCGTACAAGATGGCCTTCGAGATTCTCGAAAAGGCCCGCGTCGGTGTCACCCCGGGCATTGACTTTGGCAAGAACTGCGAGGGTTATTTGCGCTTCTCGTATGCAAACTCTCTTGAGAACATCGCAGAAGGCATGAAGCGTCTCGAAAAATATCTGAAGGAGACGTATGGCCATTGAAGGCGACAAGTTCAATCCATGCCGTCATATTTGACTTCGATGGCACCCTGGCAAAACTGAATATCGATTTTCCTCTGATGCGGCAGGCTGTTCTCGACCTTGTAGGGGCATACGGCGTACCTTTGAATGAAATGAGTAACCTCTACGTCTTGGAGATGATCAAAGCTGCGCGGGAATTGATTTCTGAAATACATCCAAAAAAAGAAGAAGCCTTTCTGGAGCAGGCAGTCGCACTCATTACGAAAATCGAAATTGAAGCAGCAAAGAAAGGGGAACTTATAGGCGGAACGAGAGACATGCTCGCGGAGTTGAAAAGACGTAACATCAAGGCCGGGGTTGTAACCAGAAATTGTAAAGCAGCCGTTACCATGGTGTTTCCTGATATCTTCAATTATTGCGACTCCGTTATAACAAGAGAAATGACCCGTAATGTCAAGCCTCACCCCGAACATCTTTTCGTCGCCATCCGATCGCTTGGCGTTGCGCCGGAATTATCATCCATGGTCGGAGACCATCCCATAGATATCAAAATAGGTAAAGATGCAGGCACCTTAACAATAGGTGTCCTCACTGGATATTCAACATCCGATGAACTCCTAAAAGCGGGGGCGGATATCATTATCAACAAAGCTGCAGATATCATCGGTGTGCTGCCTTAAGCATTCTTTTGCCTGTCAGAATAGCTCTTCAAATTCAGTCTGCAATTAAAAGGCGCACTAAAAATTCATGTATTTATAGCTTTCCGGCATTCTTTTCTTGACATAATCATGACTTATCGATTATTTCTAAGCATTCAAAGATAGATTTCTTTATGGGAGTCCGTCTTTAGTTTAAAATAATAAGGTTCGGCCTATATGACTGTGGCAAATAATCAAAAATGTCTTGAAGCATGGAAAAAGGTATATCCTGAAAAGTTTGCCAGTGAGGATGAGATATTCAGCCGTATCCGACGTGGTCAGCATATATTCGTCACATCGGGCTGCGGTGAACCGCAGTATCTCATATCCGCAATGACGAAGTATGTGGAATCCCACCCCAAGGCATTTTTTGATGCAGAGATCATACAGATCTATTCCCTTGGTATAGCTCCCTACACTGATGAAAAGTTCAAGAGCAACTTTCGACACAATTCTTTTTTTATAGGCAACAATACAAGAGATCCTGTGAACAAGGGGGCAGCAGACTATACCCCTATATCACTTTCAGATATCCCGGCTTTGATATTATCTGGTATGGTGCAGATAGACATCGCTCTTATACACACGTCATTGCCCGACGAGCATGGTTTTCTTAGCCTCGGGGTGAGCGTGGACGTGGTCAAGACGGCAACAGAAAAAGCCTCATTGGTGATTGCCCAGGTCAACTCTTACATGCCTCGTGCCCATGGAGACGGTTTTATTAATATCAAAGATGTGAATTTTATTATACCCCATGACGCGCCGATCCTCGAAATACAGAGATCATTTTCCGAAGAGAAGACAATGTCGTTAGAGCGGATAGGAATTTATGTTTCACGCCTTATTCAGGATGGTGACACGCTTCAGGTTGGATATGGAAGCATTCCTAATGCGATCATGGCACATCTTTACAATAAGAAGAATTTAGGCATCCATACGGAGCTCCTGACGGAAGGTATCGTAAACTTAAACCAGGCTGGCGTAATCGACAACTCAAAAAAAACCCTGAACCGGGGAAAAACAGTAGCCACATTCTGCATGGCTAAGAAGGAAACCTACGATTACATTCATGACAACCCCTCCATCGTCTTCAGAACTGTTGACTACACGAATAATCCCATGGTTATCGCCCGAAATGACAATATGGTCGCTATCAACAGCGCCCTTGAAATCGACCTCACCGGACAGGCTACGTCAGAATCCATAGGCAGCATGTTTTACAGCGGCATAGGTGGTTTTCATGATTTCATGAGAGGAGCTCTGCTTGCAAAAAACGGGAAAACGATACTGGCAATGAAATCAACGGCGGTCGATGACTCCATATCCAGAATAGTGCCGACACTCAGTCCCTCGGCAGGCGTCACCCTCAGTCGGGCTGATGTCCGCTACGTTGTAACTGAACACGGTATCGCCTACCTCCATGGGAAAAACATCCGAGAACGAGCCATGGCACTGATTTCAATTGCCCATCCAAAATTCCGGCCCTGGCTGATTGAAGAGGCAAAGAAGAGAGGAATGATTTACCAGGATCAGGCTTACATACCCGGCGAGAGAGGCAGATACCCGGAAGCCCTGGAAACATACAGAACTACGAAGACAGAGTTCAATATCTTTCTGAGACCCATGAAAATTACCGACGAACCACTTCTGAAAGATTTTTTCTATGCCCTTTCCGACAGAAGCCTTCACCGCAGATTCATGTCATGGCGAACAGATATACCGCATGAGCGTTTACAGGATTTCGTTATTATTGACTACTCAAAGGA
>CAITLA010000277.1 GCA_903893135.1 uncultured Syntrophaceae bacterium
CGCTCTCGGAATTGAGAGCCAGGTCATTAAAACGGCTTTCGTCATATCCATCGTTATCACGCTGGCCGCGTCTATTATAGCGATGATTTTCGCCTGAGAATCGTTTTCATAAGTATATGAAGGAGGTCTTAAAAATGCATAGCGAAAACTTGAAAAATATAAAGTTCAAATTACTGCGGATGATTTTGTTCTTCTTGATTGTTCTTTGTGCCTTAGCAATTTCAAAGGAGGCGCTAGCCCATCCCGGTGTCCTCGACGTTGGTGTAAGCACAAACCAAAGCACGTGGGCATTTACTCAACCGCTTCAGTCCACAAATGTTAAGTTCTGGATGCGCGTCCAGAGACAGGGAAATCTGAGCCGGTTTGGCACCTTCGATTACTATTTCAAAGTCCAGGTACTCCGCCCGGATGGAACGGATGTATGGAATACCCGGTATGGATTCGATGAGCAGGGATATTCGGAGCAGGAATTTAGCTTACCTGCCCTGTTTTACGAGCGAAGCGCCGACAGATCAAACCTTTCCTTTGGCACATGGAAAATCAGAATTGCACTTGAAGAAAAAGATTCACGCAATGAAGTGTCGGCGAAAGAATATTCCTTCAACTTCGTTGATGCTAAGAACGCCTCAAGTCAGCCGCCGTCTATACAGGCAGGCAAATCAGGGGACCCCTTCCCTGTTCCTCCATTCAAATATCAGCGCTGGGATTTGAAGGGCTGGGGTGTGGGAATATACGATGAAGTAGTAACTGGTCCGGATTCTTACGACAAGCAAATCAAAGTGCGTGAATCGAGAAAAACCTTTTCCGTAAAAGAAGCAATGAATGCATGGAATCAGGGACACGTATTCGGCGCATGGCTCACAGGGCCCATCGTCTCAACGTATCGCAACAGTAACAATAATCCGCTCTATCTCTTCGGCTATATCCTTTATCGTCCAAATGGCGATGCCGACGGGAAGAACCCTCAATACCGGCAAAATTCATACTGCAATAACCCGGGCACTGTCGCTTTTGCGTTCGATCTAAGGCAGCCTGGCAACTACCGCATCGAATATTTTATCCGTGAACGTGACAAGAATTATTGGGAGGAGGCATCGTGGGTTTCCATTGGCAGCATCTCCTTTACGCTCACAGAATAAAGCCCGGGAGAGGAGTGAACCTTAATACGAAGAAGTTATTTGAGGAGCATCAACAGCCCCAGAAGCCCCATAAGGACAAGCAGCATGCTCCTGTATGTTTCTTCCCTGATTCGTCCATAGAGAAATGATCCAACCCAGGTCCCAAGCAGCAAGATGGGAAGGGCTGCAAGAAAATACCACAGAACCATGCCTGTAACGAGCCCGCCGATAGCCTGGAAGATAACGACCACAATGCCGGATATAACAAAAAATCCCTGAAGGGTAACCTTGATCTGATCCTTGTTCCAGGGCTGTAGTGATGTGTAGATGATAACGGGTGGACCGGAGGCGCTAATGGCGCCGCCCAGGCATCCCGCTGCGAAGCCGAAAAGATACGCCCATACCGGCGCCGTAAACCGGGCTGCAGGTTTCAACAGGAGACTGTACAGGGCATAGGCGATAAGGACAACGCCCACCGTCCACTGAATCAATTGTGTCTCCGTCCGAGTAAGAAACCACACCCCCACCGGAGCGCCCGGGATAGATCCCAGACATAGTGGGTATATCTTTTTCCAATCCCAGTGTCGTCTAAGTTGCACCAGAAGGAATATGGTCAGCGCCACTCCAAAGAGTGCCACTACCGGAATGGCGGTCTTCACTTCCAAGAAGAGCGCCAGGAGCGGCAGGGACAAAAGGACCGAACCGAACCCTGAAAGTCCCTGAACGAATCCGGCGCAAAAGGCGACAATACCGAGGAAGAGATAAATTTCCATGATTATAAAATCAGAATTGCCTATTCATAATATAAAAAACATCCTCTTTGAGGGCCTTCATCGAAAAGTGCGGCAAATATATCCACTGATTCCTCTGAATGCAAGCTTTCTCCCGTCCGTCTCATCTTTCATCATCAACAATAATCAAAACCATAGAACTCTGATATAGAATGTGGTAAAAACCTCGCAGCATTTCACATTGCTCTTTAGTTTCCGCAGGAGCCCGAAGAGCTCTCGAAAGAGCGCCGGATAAATTTTGAAGGAGTTTTATTTCAGCCGAGAAGGAATTTTTTCATTCAGATAAAATCATGGAGAAAAAGAAATGAAGTCCTCTATGGATAATGGCCGGAAGGCCGTCCTCGTTGATGGATGCCGTATCCCCTTCCTCCGGGCCGGGACAGGCTACAGAGACCTTATGTCCTACGACCTGGGAAGGCTTGCCATCGCGGCCCTTGTCAAACGAACGCAGATCGACCCTGAAAAAATTAATCGCGTCATTATGGGAGCGGTAATTTCCAATCTCGCAACGACCAACGTCGCCCGCGAGGCCGCACTCGGCGCTGGTCTTCCCGTAAGCATTCCCGCCTTTACCGTTACCATGGCCTGCATATCCGCCAATCTGGCGATAACGACCGGCGTAGACCTGATTCAAACCGGCCAGGCCGACATAGTGATCGCCGGGGGAACGGAAAGCACGTCCGATATTCCCATCTGTTACCGGAAGCCCATGAGAAAGAAACTCATGGAGGCACAGAAATACAAGGGACTGAAAGATTATCTGGAATTTCCAAAAGGCATCGGACTTAGAGACCTGCTCCCGGAAATCCCCGCCATTGCCGAATTTTCCACGGGGCGAACGATGGGAGAAGATTGTGACCGTCTTGCCGCGCGCCTCCATGTCAGCAGGGAAGAACAGGATCGTTATGCCGTTCGTTCCCATCTGGCGGCTGCACGGGCGACGGCCGAAGGCGCCTTGGAGGGCGAAATAGAAACCGTCCTGGTACCCCCTGACTTTAAACCTATAGATAAAGACAACGGCTTCCGCAGTGACACCTCCTTAGAAAGGATGAGCAGTCTGAAGGCGGCCTTCGTAAAAAAATATGGGACAGTGACGGCGGGGAATGCCTCTTTTCTTACGGATGGGGCTGCCGCTTGCCTCCTCATGGCCGAGGAAGTCGCCGCGTCGCTCGGCTATACGCCCAAGGCGTGGGTACGCGCCTATGCCTACACGGCACAGGATCCCTATGAGGAACTTCTCTTAGGACCCGCCTATGCAACGCCGAAATGCCTTGAAATGGCTGGTCTCGGACTTCAGGATATGGACGTTTTTGAATTTCATGAGGCCTTCGCCGGACAGATTCTGGCTAATTTGAAATGTCTTGCATCAGACGAATTTGCCCGGGAAAAACTCGGCCGATCCGAAAGAGTCGGGAAAGTCCCTCTGGAGAAATTCAACACCCTCGGCGGTTCACTTTCCCTGGGGCATCCCTTCGGGGCTACGGGAGCCAGACTCGTCACTACGGCAGCCAATC
>CAITLA010000278.1 GCA_903893135.1 uncultured Syntrophaceae bacterium
CATACTGGTATTTAGAAAACAATGGATTTGGTCGTTTTCTGCAAGAAGGAGACTTATAAAACTAAAACATACAAGGAAGATATTTGCTTTTTTCTTGAGTGGCAAAATAAATTGGACGGGCCATGTAATGTTTAAAGATCTGATCATGTTGTCGTTATCGGCAACTTATATTTGAAGATGGTTATCTGAAAAATATTTTCTGCCAGATTGATGATCGTATTTTTCATGGCTGTTATTGCTCGCCACTGTTCAGGTATGCTATCTTCACCATAATAGGCTCCGCCAATCTGGCCATAGATGGCGCCGGTGGTGTCGGCATCTTCACCCAGATTAACGGCCACAAGAGCTCCTTCTTCAAATGTTTTGCTTTTATAGAAAGCCCAGAGGGTCGCTTCGAGAGATTGAACGACGTATCCTGTGCCTCTGATTTCCGGTGGATTCTTTTTCTTGAACGAGCCGGCAGCGATTTTATCGATTTCAGGAATCATGGGATACTTTTCCCAGTAGCCGGGGACCGGGCTGTAACGGTCGGACAAAAGTTCGACCTTATCAATTCCGTTCAAAGCGCCGACAATCAGTGCGCCCAAGTAACGGCAGGCATCGATAGATGCGGGGGCGCCGTGGGTGGTCAAGGAGCTTTTGCCAGATTTTTCGATGGCATCTCTGGGATTACCTGCATAGAACATGGGCACTGGGGCCAGTCTCATGATGGAGCCATTGCCTGCGCTATGAACATCGGTGGGACCACTGAATGGATTGCCGGTCTTCAGAAAGGTGGAGAGGGCCGTCGTGGTAATATTGCCAATGTCAAAACATGTCCCAGTGCTGCTCAAGTGGCCTTCCTTCCACCAGCGAACATACCGTTCCATCTGATCTTTGGGATTGAAGCCCTTGCATTCAATCAGGCTTTCGGCGAGGCAAAGTGCCATAGAGGTGTCGTCGGTCCACTGACCTGGCTTCAGGTTGAAGGGTCCGCCGCCGATCATGTCGGTGATAGGTGTGAAGCTTCCCGGCGATTCGAATTCCAGGGTCGTACCCAGGGCATCGCCCACGGCCAGTCCTAGAAGACAACCACGGTAACGTTTAACCCTTTCCATAATATCTCCTAATTAATGATGTAATTCCGTTTTGATGGAATCACCAGATAGGTTGCTTTGAGCGAATTATTAGGTGCGCTTTCTGGGTTGAGGTTTATGGCGCTTACGATATTCCTCCCAATATTTATCTTTTCGATCTTCTTTCATAACAATTTGGATTTCTCTGTTTCGGTATAAGACAACATCCTGACCCGTCTCTTTTCGGGGCTCAATGGTCATCTGAATGGAATATCCTTTTTTTGCCCACTTCTTATTTTCAACAGCTTTTTTTAAAATTCTTGCATCTTTTTCTTGGATTCCCGAGACATATCTTCTAAACTTCAACTCAATAATTATTTTTGACTTGCCTTTATGAAATAGAACAATATCTGGATGGGCACTTCTGCCCCTTCCTTTTAAGTCACGCAATAATGGCTCATTGAGTATCTCCCAATCCCTGGCCGCTTTCAAAAAACGCCGCAGATGATAGTATGTGCACGTATGTAAGTCTTCTTCTCGAAATATTCTAAATGGGAATCCCCACAAGTCCTTCTGTAGTTTTGACCTTAGATCGGTCTTTATGAACTTTCCAACTTCGTTTTGATTTAGTGTTTTCATTATGAACCAATTTGCCTTGTGAATCTCAATATGAGACCTACATAAATCGTCTTGATATGTCCATTATTTCCTTCAGGAAGAGCAATAGGATTCTGCATGAGCCGAAAAAGGGCTGTCAATCATTTCAACCTTTCATTCCGCATTCAATAAAATGCTCGGGAGGTCTAGTATCAAGACTTGTATTTGAAGACAAGCATGTCCTGTCTTTGCCTTTTAAGATTGTTTTCAAGAAGAAGACAATATCGTAAGGGTTTTAGAGGGAATATTTAGAAATGGCAGATTTAAGGAAAACCTTCTAAAAACCTGTATTTTTAAGATTTCATACATTCTCTTAAATATGCCCTTTTTTTAACATTATATTAGTCGGTTACACGCAACAACCTCGATCAGACAGAGTAGTTCTCGCATATTCATCGCAAGGGCGGATAAGAGCTGGAATACCTCGGTGTGGATATTGAAGGAATTTGTTTCCGCCCTAAACAGTTGTATTTGTTATTTTAAATCGACTTCCATATGCGGACTTTGATAATTATAGGAAGCCATCTGCTTTTCCCTTGAGCGGAAAAATGAAGAGTGCACCCCTCCATGTTCTCCAACCAGCAATCAATGATCAAATCTGCCATTCGTAACTGCTCACTTAATGGCGAATCTTGCTCTGTATGCACTTCCTATTGATAGCAAAAGGAAGTCTGACTTAATCATCTGTCACGAATCCATCCATAGTGTGCAAGTAATATAAAACCCCCTATAAGAAATATTATATATAAATATCTTACCTTTAGGTGTCTGTATTCGACTTTCTAAATGAAGTATAAAATCAAGGGAGGTCGGAAAATGGATATCGAAGGTATCAAATTGCAACTTGGATTGCGGTTGAAACAACTGAGATTGGCAAGGGGATTAAAACAAGAAGACCTCGAAAGGTGGGACTTCTCGTACCGTTACTACGGAAAGTTAGAAAGAGGTCTTGTAAATCCGACCGTGGAAACCCTTGCCAAATTGTGTGAAATATTCAACGTCACATTATCCGACTTGTTCCTCTTTATGGAAGGAGACAAGAATACTTCGGACGAAAGGGAGCAGGTTGCTATTAAATTAGCAGAGGTTTTAAAGGACAGTCGCAAAACGAAGATCAGGAAATTAAGGGTCTTCTTAGATGAGATTTTGTGACAATGACAATGTGACGCTGGTTGTCTGAATGATATGTACCCGAAATTGGCCATTGCATTTATTACTAATGGCTCATTTGGAGGAGAATCCGCACATATAGGGCTGAGAAAGGTAATATATATTTTACTGTAATTATTCGGTTATTTAGATTTTGTAAGCACGTCATTGGAGAGCATATTGTCGGTTAACAACAAGAGCCTTGCAGCATTCGAAATAAATACGGGAATGACAAAGGAAATCATTCATCCGTATACCGGCCATGATACCGCCATAGACCACGAACATCTGATACGATACTCACGGCCAGAGTCTCGTAAAGCTTTCCTTAACGACAAAACGAAATTCACGTTTGATGTAAAATTCCCGACAGTCCTTCACGACTACATCCCGCATCAATTATCCAATCTGTTCGGAATCACCTATTTTTAACAATATCACAACTGGAGAGATATGCATGGTGAAGCCACTATGAAAGAAATTCACAGCCTGCTCAAACGTCAGATAAAAAAGCATTTGAAAAGCATTGATACTGGCAGCATACCCGAGGCATGGGAGAGATTCATTAGCTCAATCAATGAGTCTTATTGGCAAATGGATGAGGATCGTAAGATGCCGGAGAGGTCGCTCGATATCAGCTCACAAGAATTACTTGAGGCGAATTCTGGAATGAGGGCACTCATTCAAACATTTCCGGACCTGTTGTTCCGGACAGACTTCGGGGGCACTATCCTGGACTATTCGGCGTCCAGTGCAACGGACTTGCCTTTCTTCCGGGAAGGAGTGACTGGAAAGCAAATCCGCGACATCTTCCCGCCGAATGTCGGGAAGAAGCTTAGCGATGCAATTGATACTTTTCATAAGAAGAGATCACTCATGAGCACAGAATTTTCAATTGCGAGGCATGATAGCGAACATTCTTATGAGGCAAGATTGTTGCCGCTCCTTGAAAGCCAGGTCGCAATCATAATCCGTGACATCACCGACCGCAAGCTGGTGGAGGAGGCGCTGCGGGAGAGCGCGGAGAAGTATCGTCAGCTTGCTGAAACGTCACATGATATTATTCTCACCGTGGATCTTAATTTCAAGATTACGTATGTGAATAGAGCACTTCTCGATTTTAGCGGGGGCGTGAATCCTGTCGGGATGAGCGTCATAGATTTTACACCTCCACATTTGCGCCAGCATCAACCAACAATGATGCAGAAGAGGCGGGAAGGTGTTAGCGACGTGTGGTCTTTTGAATGGGAAGTAATTCATCCTACTGGTAAGAGCGTAACATTTGATGCCAGATCGACTTTACTTACAGCGGATGGAAAACCCTCGGGGGTAATGTTCGTCTTGAGGGACGTCACCGGACGCAGGCTGGCGGAGGAGGCGCTGCGGGAGAGCGAGGCGAAGTATCGTCAGTTTGCTGAAAAGGCACATGATATTATTGTGACCGTGGATCTTAATTTCAAGATTACGTATGCGAATAAAGCAACTCTTGATTTTCTTGGGGGCATTGATTCCGTTGGGATGAGCCTCTTAGATTTTATACCTCCACATTGGCACCAGCTTCAATTAGAAATGATGAATAAAAGGCGTGAAGGCTTCAGCGACGTGGTGATTTATGAATGGGAAGCAGTTCGTCCCACCGGTAAAATCGCAACATTTGATGCCCAAGCGACATTACTTACGCAGGATGGAAAGCCTTCGGGGGTAATATTCGTTGCAAGGGACATCACCGGGCGCAAGCGGGCGGAGGATGAGCTGCGCGATTCGGAGGAGAAATATCGGTCTCTGGCCTCTAACGCAGATTTGATGTTTCTCGTGGACAGGGATTGCAGATACCTGTTCATGAACGGGGTGTACGCAGAGCGGTTTGATCATCCAA
This sequence comes from uncultured Syntrophaceae bacterium, assembly GCA_903893135.1. GTDB lineage: Bacteria > Desulfobacterota > Syntrophia > Syntrophales > UBA2185 > Fen-1135. The sequence continues at coordinate 4,738 of CAITLA010000278.1, forward strand.
TAGAGAAATTCATCGGCAGACCTTATGGTGATTTCCATTCAGAGGAACACACAAGAGTGTTTTCTCAGATTGTAGGGACAGTTATAAGCACCGGAGAATCATCACAGCATGACTATAAGAGTGAAATAGACGGAAGGGTTTTTCTCCAGACATTCAGTCCTGTTAAAGATCGAGAAGGAAAAGCGATAATAGCCGTGACAGTATTCTCTAAAGACATCACCGAGCGCAAGCAGGCGGA
>CAITLA010000279.1 GCA_903893135.1 uncultured Syntrophaceae bacterium
AGGGGTTCCGCCTTTTCATAAAACCCCATGTCGTAATATAGCAAGGCCAGGTTATTCAGGGAGGCAGCGGTGTTGGGATGTTCAGGACCCAAGGCCTTCTCACAGATGGCTAGGGAGCGCCGGTAGAGAGGTTCCGCCTTGTTGTAGACACCTATGGTCTTATAGAGAATGGCCAGGTTGTTCAAAGCAAGGGCAGTGTCGGGATGGTCCGGCCCCAGGACTTTCTCCTTGATGGCCAGGGAGCGCCGGTAGAGGGGCTCGGCCTGCTCATAATTCCCCATGGCCCTATAGATCCCGGCCAGGTTGTTCAAGGCGGCGGCGGTGTCGGGATGTTCAGGACCCAAGGCTTTCTCACAGATGGTCAAGGAGCGCCGGTAGAGAGGTTCCGCCTTATCGTAGGATCCCTTGTCATCATAAATTGTGGCCAAGTTGTTCAAGGCAAGAGCGGTGTCGGGATGTTTAGGACCCAAGGTTTTCTCACTGATGGCCAGGGAGCGCCGGTAGAGGGGCTCCGCCTTGTCATAATCCCCCATGGTCTTATAGAGCATGGCCAGGTTGTTCAAGGCGGCGACGGTGTCGGGATGTTCAGGACCCAAGGCCTTCTCATAAATGGCTAAAACCATTTTTGCAACGGGGATGGCCTCTGCATAGTGGTCCCGCTGATAAAGTCGCATCATCTTTTCGTTCAGTTCCGTGGCTTTTTGAAGAGGATCTTCTTTAGCCCACGCCAGTGTTCCTATTAGGAGGGGCACTCCCAGGATCACAATGATAAGAAGTCCTTTCGTCGGTTTCATTTTATTCCTCTCAGTTTCCGGCTCCATCATAAGATAGACTCATCCGGATTTGAGTGTCAAGGTGAAACCGTCAGGAACATGAATCAAAGTCTGGACATCACCAATTGAAAACAAAAATGCTTCGGCAAAAAGCATTGATGTGGAGTTCAGGAAGAAATATATTAACCAGTATTTTTAAGAAAACATAAAAAGATGATACTTTTATGTATAACCGACATTTTTAAGAAAATATTTTTAAGAGTTCACACCTTCTCTTAAAAACAACAGTAAATCGATCGTCCTATCGTTTTCTACAGTAGATTAGAGAACTGGCGTAGTCGCCAAATCGTTCTACCTCCAGCTTCCCCTCGTCAAACCGGGAAGAAACCATGTTACGAGGAGATGAATTTTTTTGATTATACTTCTCCGAAGTATTTTATTCTGCCTGGAGGATATGTGTGGTCTATCCACTCCCTTGCAGTCTCGATTGCCTGGGCGGGGCTGTGGAACTTGCAGTCAGGGTCGTTATCATCGCGGATCACGTAGACCAGTTTGCCCTTCCGGTAAATGTCCGAAATATATCCTTCCCCTGTTTCACGAATCTCTATATTGAATCCCCTGTGATCCAGGATCTGCATCGCTTTCCTCATGCCTCTCATCAGATTTTAGAATTTATATACCTTATTCATTGTTTAATGTTAATATTCTTTGAAAAGAAAGAGGAGAACTTTAGTCCTTTCCCCGCCCTTTAGAGGGCAATCCTGATACCGCATGTTTACAAAACGCAATGAAATGTTGTCAGCCGCGTTAATCAGGCCTTTATCTTTCCTGCAGCTCCTTATCAACAAGTGCATATATAACAAGATTGCCCTTCCCTAATACAAGTCGCAAGTTCCAATAACGGGATTAGTTCGTTAATAAAGGGTAGAAACTGCAAAGGTGAGACAGTTCATTTTCTGTTTATATAGAATCCGAGTATCTTCCTAAAAGCATATCCGACAATTGGCTCCTCAACCGAATATATCGGCAACGCCAGTGTCAATTACATCTGCCTTTCCTGGCAGTGTGGATTTCCCTTCCTGTTTGCCCAGCAGAACAATTGCTCTGGCTATGAAGTCACTTCTCCAGTATTTGGATACGTCTCTGAGTATTTCCATGGCCCCGGCGTGTTTCTGTCTGGTTAAGGTGAGACGTATCTGCATTCTATCGCTCCGGTCCATAACTATCGTTGCTCCTTTCCGTATTTCTCCATTCCATAATACCAGTAACCGATGGCATTTGCCGCTGCAGGATCGCTTACGGCAGAAAGTTTCTTTTTCAACTTGACTACGCTTCGGAGAAGCTGAACCCCTCCACCTCCCGCTATGCCAATGTCGAACCTGTGGCCTTCCATATAGTTGTTGATAATCGTGGCTACGTTCGCGGCATATTTTTTTATGATGTTTTCTACGTTTTTAATCTCAAATGTTTCGCCCAACCATTCAAGGCGCGAATTCTGTATGAATTGTATAGCGTCCTCGCGGCTGATAAAATAACGGTATTTCTTATTGACCTCTCTCCTGATCTCGTCTAACAAAACGGATACGCCCATGGGGAAGCTGTTGGCATAGTCGTCAACATATTTCCCTTTATCTACCGTAATCAGATCAATTGTATGAAAGCCTATGTCGGCGACGGAAATCACCATAGTTTTATAATCGCTCCCTATGCCGCTGTCGTTCATGTATTTCAAGAATATTCCGAACGCCTGCGGGACAATGGAAATATAAGCATAGTCCAGGTCGATACGGTCATTGCCGGCATGGACATAACGGCGTTTGATGACCTCCACAAGTTCCGCCGCTTTTCCTTTGTCATATTGTTCGGCGGGGATGCCCAGTATGAGGGCGTTTTTATACATATTCGGAAGCGAGCATGCTTTTATGGCCTGGGCCAGAAGAGCGCTCCATTGGGAGGAACCGACGAAATCTGACGTTCTCGCATCATACCATTTTTCTTGACCCCTCACATCATCGCCCACATAAAATTTTTCATCATCAACAACGATACAACTCTTTTCACTGAATCCTGCAGAGTCAATAGCGTTTGAGACGATTGTGGGAAACGACACTATATTGGTGCCGTCGTAAACCTTTGTGAAGCCAAACCCGATATCAATACCTAAGCACATCATAAATTAAATCTCCTTCAAAAAGTCTTCAACCTCTTTTACTGTTATATTACTTCTCCTCCCCAACGAGCCAACCGGAAGAATTGTCACATTCGGCGGATTTGGCTCGTTAGAAGGCACAGAAAACGACAAAGGTGGCAAAAGTGTCAAATGTCCTCCTGGAAAAGGAATACGAAACCGGAAATGATACACAGATTCTATCGGACCGCCTGGTGAAATGTGTCATAAACAGAAATCGGTCATGAATCGCTTTCAATAATTGATGAATTCTGGAAATTTTATCTAAAACCTTGATTGCCTGGGCGTACTGCTCTGTATCGAAAGCGAAACATACTTTCTTATATTTCTTTGCCATGAGCTAATCTTCCTGATTGAGAATTCCATAACGCCAATAGCCGACTGCGTTTGCCGACTCTGGTCCATCGACTACAGCTAGTTTATTTTTCAACTTCAACAGATTCCTGAGAATATATACACCACCACCTCCCGCTAAACCGATATCCGGTTTTCGACCTTCCATGTAGTTATTAATAGCTGCAGCGACGTCTGCAACATATTTCCTGATTATACTCTCGATGTTATCGACCTCGTATGTTTCGCCCAGCCAATCAACATGGCGGTTCGCAATAAAATGCATCGCCCTTTTACGGGTGATGAAAAAACCGTATTTGCTGCAAAATGCCTTCGCGATAGCGTCAAGCAACACAGACACTCCCAGTGGATAGCTTTGAGCATGATCGTTCAGATACGCCCCTTTGTAGATGGCAATCAGGTCGATGGTATGATAGCCGATATCTGCAACCGCTATCCGCAACTCTCTGTATTTAATTTTAGTGTCCGAGACGTACTTCAGAAATATTCCGAAACCATGTGGTACAATGCTGATATCAGCATTGTATAAGTCAATTCTGTATCCATTTCCGGCAGTGATGTATTTCTGCCTCAAGGCAGATAGCAGCTGTTCCGACTCTTCTTTGCTGTATTGCGCGGCAGGCATACCCAA